>CAJXIY010000024.1 GCA_913054495.1 uncultured Gammaproteobacteria bacterium
GCTGCGCCGGCCAAATAGCGAACTTTGGCAGAATCTACAATCTCGAAGAAATGTCCGCGCGATACGCAAATACTGCCTAGCCAATTCGGGAGTGCCACGCGCCGATGTCGGAGCATGAACGGGCTGGTGTTTCAGGGCACTCCTGAGCGAACAATTCCAATGAGTCCTACTTTTCACAGGCCCATGATTTACGCGACCTATGTTTAGCCAAGCAGATGCGGATCAACTGCGAGAAAGTCTCCCTGCAATGGATTTCAGGGGCACCGAGTTTCACGATGACAGCGGATTACTCGGCGCTTACATAGATCACTATGGTCTCGATTTACGGAGTCAGGGCCGACCCGTCGGCCACCGTCTCGGCACCATCGAAAGCGCAGGCTTCAAGCTCGTCTGCCACTACTTCTGCCGTGACTCTTTGACTCAGCCCGGGCTTAATTCGGCAGAGAATCTGGTCGAGAATAGAGGCACAGCGTTTCTAGTCCATGGGTATTTTGATCACACCGGACTCTACCGACACCTGATCAGCTATGCTCTGGATGCAGGCTACGACGTCGTCATATTCGATCTGCCAGGCCACGGTCTTTCCAGTGGCCCTGTCGCCAGCATCAATTCTTTCCAGGAATATGGTAAGGCCTTCGAGGATTGCCTTGCGCTGGCAGATGCACAGGAACTTGGACGGCCCTGGATCACTATAGGTCAGAGTACAGGCGCCGCGGTCATCATCGATTCTCTTCTGCACAGCGACCTGGCCAGCCACTTCGAAATCCAACGCTACGTGTTACTGTGCCCACTATTGCGACCGAGCAACTGGACCTGGGGCAGGATGCTGTATGCGGTGTCGAGGTGGTTGCCCTACTCGAGCCGGCGCAGGTTTTCCAACAACAGTCACGACGTGGAATTTCTTAAATTTCTGGAGTGGGACGATGCACTGCAGAGTCAGCGTTTGCCCAGAGAATGGGTCGCGGCGATGATCGACTATCAGCGTCGATTCGCCAAAGCGCCTGCATCAGATATCCCGCTTAGCATCGTCCAGGGCAGTGGAGATGGAACCGTTGACTGGCGCTTTAATCTGCGGAACTTGCAAAAAAAGTTTCCAAATTCGAAATCTTATCTGGTAGCCGATGCCAGACATCATCTGGTGAACGAATCACGAGAGTTTAGATCCAGGGTATTCACCGCAATCGCCAAATGCATTGGCTGACATTGGGGAGCCTATGATTAATCAGGAGTTGCTGCGGTGAGTGAGACAGCCTGCAGGAACTATAAGATGAATGCCCCGGATTCATCAGTTTTCGGGGCAAATTCAGTTTCCAACCAGTATTTAGGGGCGTAGACTGGAAATTCGGCCTGTTTCGAGTGCTAGGGGGGTGCTTGTTCAGCAGGCAGAAACTACGCAATTATTTTAGAGTACGAGAGCAATATGTCAGACACAGTAGAAGGTACCGTGAAGTGGTTTAATGACGAGAAGGGATTTGGCTTCATAGAACAGGAAGGGGGCAAAGATGTGTTTGTTCACTTCAGCGCCATTAACGGTTCAGGAAGAAGAACGCTGCATGAAGGTCAAAAGGTGAATATGGAAGTCACCGCCGGCGAGAAAGGTCCACAGGCGGAAAACGTCACTCCGCTTTAAGCGGAGGCTAAGCGCCTGTAGTCAGGAAGTTAGGTGCAGGCTTGATCAGGGAATTTCAGTCTCAATCAGGGCACCGGGCTGTGAGCACTTCACTACAGTCCAGGCAGTAAGCGCTATGTTCGTTCCGGGGCAGACAGTTTCAGGGCAGGTATGTCTTGACCCCCGAGTCTGTGCCCAGAATAAGCCTGTCCGCAGCCCGGACGGCAAACAACCCATTGCTAACCACCCCGGTAATTTGATTGATCTTCTGCTCCAGGTCCCTGGGGTCGAGGATCTCCAGGTTATAGATGTCCACAATGTGATTGCCGTTGTCGGTAACACACCCCTCTCGATACACCGGGTCTCCTCCCAATAACACCAGTTGTCTGGCGACATGACTGCGGGCCATGGGAATGACTTCTATGGGCAGCGGGAATTTTCCAAGTACCCCTACCATCTTCGATTCATCGGCTATACAGACAAACTCTTCCGCCACCGCCGCAATAATTTTTTCTCGAGTCAGTGCCGCACCCCCGCCCTTGATGAGCTGCAGGTGTTTGTTGGTTTCGTCCGCACCATCGACATAAACGGCGATAGCGCCGGCGCTATTAAGGTCATAAACCGGAATGCCGAGTTCTTTGAGTCGCCTGGCAGACTCATCGGAGCTGGCCACGGTGCCGGCAATTCTATGTTTGATTTTTCCCAGCTCTGCAATAAAGAAGTTGGCAGTGGATCCGGTGCCAACACCGATGATGGTGTCGTCTTCCAGTAATGTTTCGACGTACTCAAATGCGGTGGCGGCGACGGCGCGTTTTAATTCATCTTGTGTCATCGAGGGTCCTTAGACTGTGTTTTTAGCGTTGGCGTCAACGCCGTTTATGCGACCAAGCAATTGGCCCATTCTAACAGGAGTCTGCGCTTTCAAATCCGGTTCCAGCGTAATCGCGCCGTGAGCAAAAAGGACGATTACCGTCGAACCCAATTTGAAGCGGCCCATTTCGCTACCCCTCGCTATTTCGATCGGTGGGCTGTGTTCGCTGTAGTCGGTGCTGCGGATTGCACCGGTGCCTGCGGTGGTGCCAACCTGGCCGGACCATATGGTTTCGATCCCGGAGACTATCATTGCGCCAACCAGGATAACTGCCATGGCTCCTGCGTCCGTATGAAACAGGCACACGACTCTCTCGTTGCGGGCGAATAAATTGGGGATTCTTCTGGCAGTCGCCTGGTTGACCGAAAACAATCTCCCCGGAATGTAGATCATCTTATGCAGGCGCCCGCCGAGTGGCATGTGCACCCGATGGTAGTCTCTGGGGGAGAGATAGACGGTGGCGAAACAGCCCTCCTGAAACTGTGCAGCCAAATTCGATTCGCCCCCCAGTAGCGCTTCAAGCGAGAAGAAGCGGCTTTTTGCCTGTAACAGATTATTACTGATGGCTCCCAACTGGCTGATGGCACCGTCGGCTGGACACAGGATTGCGCCGCTGACGTTTGCAGCAGGCCTGGCGCCAGGCGTGAGTTCTCGGGTGAAGAAGGCATTAAAATTTTTAAACTGGTGAATATCTTCGATCTTGGATTCGGACAGGTCCACATTGTAGCGCTTGACAAAAATCCGGATGAGCTGGTTTTTGAAGAGCCTGCCGTCGGCGAGTTTCCCCGCCAGGTAGGAAATGAGATGTTGCGGCACGATGTACTGAAGTAACACAAACAGGGTTGACATAAGTGACTCTTTTACCACTGCCTAGCAGGCTCTTTAAAGTGTCTCTATGGGTGTGTCTGGACTGTTTCCCCATTCAGACCAGGAGCCATCGTAGGCTTTGATGTTCAGCCCCAATGCCTTACCCACCAGGTAAGATAACCCCGATCTGTGGTGAGACAGGCAATGGGTAACGATGTTTTTCCCCTTGCCGATGCCCAGAGCCTGCAATTGTCTCTCTAATTCTGCCAGGGGCCGCAAACGCAGGTCATTATCGCGGTCCATCAGCGCCAGCCAATCGAGATTGACAGCGCCCGGTATATGGCCATTGCGCAAGGCGGTAATTTTGCTGCCGTCGAACTCTTCCGCGGATCTTGCATCCCAAACGATGAAATTCGAATTTCCTATTTGATCGATGATTTCATCAATATCCGTAAGCAGTTCACGATTGATATTGGCCTTAAAATCTGTCGGCGCGGAAGCGGCCATGCCGGCATCCACGGGGAGTCCGGATCTTATCCAGGCCACCAGGCCGCCATTGAGAAAGGAGTAATGACGATGGCCGATGATGTCCAGGGTCCAAAGCAATCTACCTGCCCAGCCACCGCCTTCGTCGTCATAGGCGATGACGTGGCAATCCTCCCGCAACCCTGCGCGGGAAAGGACGGCGCTTAGCTGTTCGGCACTGGGCAACTTGCCAGTGGCTGGACCTATTGTCGTAACCAGCTCCGAGGGCCTGATGAGAGCAGAGCCGGGGATGTGCGCCGCCGAGAATACCTGCTGCTGACAGACTGATATCAGCAGCAGTTCCTCACTTGGCAGCAGCGGCTGCAATTCGGCGGGCTCCAGAATTAATGGTAGTAGCGCTTGTGAGTTCATACTTGTTCCACGTGCAATCCCGCTGCTGCCCATTCTACCAGGAAGCCGCCTTGATCTATGGTCGCTCTGAAGGCCAGAGATATTGAATACTTAATCAGAGGGCCCTATTTACTCTCTATGGATTGGAGTATTTGAAAATAACTTGCCAGTCGCTGCGGATGAATTTCTGCCGCCACCACTGCTTGCTGGATAACGCAATCGGGTTCCGTCCGGTGGGAGCAATCCCGGAATTTGCAACGACCTGCCAGTGACTTCATTTCTCTGAAGCCGTCGAATAACTGCTGCTGAGATACCTGGCCAAGGCTAAATTCCCGAATTCCAGGCGAGTCGATGAGGTCATAGTGTGACAGGTGGAAGAGTTTCGCGGTGGTGGTGGTGTGAGTGCCCTGGTCATGGGCAGTCGACAGCGCACCGACCTCGGCTATGGTCTCGAGTCCGAAACGATTGATCAGCGCAGACTTGCCCACACCAGACTGGCCCACCAGCACCGTGGTTTTCCCATTCAGAGCGGCCTCCAGAGACTCTATACCCCTGCCATCGCTGGCGCATACCCGATGTACTTCATAGCCAACTTGCTCGTATATAGACAACATCTTGTCCATTTCCTCAGCCTTTTCATTTTCCAGCAGATCGAGTTTGTTCATCACCAGCAGGGCTTGTAGGTGGAGGCTCTCGATCGCCACCAGGTACCTGTCGATCAGGTTCATGAAGGGCTGTGGGAGAGGCGCGATGACCAGCAAGACGATATCGACATTGGAGGCGACCAGCTTCATATCGCCTGCTGCATTGAGACGACCGAAAAGACTCTTGCGGTCTCCCAAGGCCAGGATAATGCCGGTCTCTGCTTCGCCTTGCTTCCAGACGACGAGATCGCCGGTAACCAGTGCCGGCAGATTTGCGCGTTGGTGGCATCGAATGATTTCACCGCCGGCAGCGAGATCAAGATTTTCCACATCCAGTTGCTGTCCGAAGTGGCTAATGATGCGACCGTTGCATCGAGATTGAAGGGCTCCCGCAATGGAATCTCCTGATTCCTCATTGGAAATTAGCTCGCTCTTCTGTTTTTCAGCAATTCTTGCTGCCTGGGCTCTACTAAGCTTACGTTTGGTCATCACTCGTCTTTGATGATTGCACGTTATTGTGCATCGGCGAGCGGGGATTATTGCATATTCCCTATGTTGAAGCTTTGCTACAATCTCCAATGGTCGCAATGGAAGTAGGCGTGGAGTGCAGAGGTGCCCTATCAATGGAGACAAACCTGAATTTAATTTGGCTGGATCTGGAAATGACCGGATTGCTGCCGGCGACCGATGTGATTATTGAAATCGCTACACTGATTACCGATGCGCAACTGAATATTCTTGCCGAGGGACCGGTGCTGGCAATCAAGCAATCGGATGCTGCGCTGGCGGCTATGGATGACTGGAATCAGCAGCATCATGGCGCCTCCGGTCTGATTGAGAGAGTCAAACAGTCCGCTATCGACGCGAGGGAAGCGGAACGCCAAACCCTCGATTTCCTGAATCAGCATATAGGCAAAAACGCATCTCCACTCTGCGGTAACAGCATCTGCCAGGATCGTCGCTTCATGGCCAACTACATGCCCGAACTCGAGGCATTTTTTCACTACCGTAATCTCGATGTGAGTTCGGTGAAAGAACTGGTTCGTAGATGGAAACCCGAGCTTCTAGAGGGGCTTGTTAAACAAGGCGCGCACCAGGCAATGGATGACATCAAGGATTCTATTGCCGAGTTGAAATACTACCGGGTGCATTTTTTTAAGGACTAAACCACAACCGTTCTCGGCAGATATAAGACTCGCCGAGACATCACTGTATTATTCACAGCCTGCTAGTGCCGATGTTGATCGAGAGCCCACTGCACATGCTCCCGGACCAGCGCAGACGGGTGATCGACTTTGCGTTGCAGGGCTGCCACGACTTTATCTGTGCGGCGGGCATTGCCCAGGGCCACCGCAATATTCCTTAACCAGCACTCGTAACCGATCCGACGAATCGGCGAGCCTTCTGTGTTGTCCAAAAACTCCTGCTCGGTCCAGGCAAACAGCTCCCGCAATTCCACATCATCCAATCTATGTCTGGGCGTGAAGTCCGCTTCCTGCGTCTTCTTGGTAAATTTATTCCATGGACAAACAAGCTGGCAGTCGTCACAGCCAAAAATACGGTTGCCCATGGGCTTGCGAAGGTTTTCCGGGATGGCGCCACGCAGTTCGATAGTGAGATAGGAGATGCATTTTGTTGCATCCAGAAGATTGGGCCCGACGAAGGCGTTGGTAGGGCAAATATCCATACAGGCAGTGCAGCTGCCGCAGTGGTCTGTCGCCGGTTGATCGACTGGCAGTGGCAAGTCGGTAAAGAGTTCTCCCAGGAAAAACCAGGATCCGACTCGCTTGTTGATCAACATGGTGTTCTTGCCGATCCAGCCGAGGCCGGATTTCTCCGCCAGGGCCCGCTCCAGCACCGGAGCAGTGTCCACAAATGCCCGATATCCAAAGGCGCCCGCTGCTTTTTCGATCTTCGATGCCAGGCCCTGCAAGCGCTTTCTGATTAGCTTGTGATAATCCCGGCCACGGGCGTAACGGGCGACATAGGCTTTGCCGCTGTCATTAACCGGATCGAGCGAATTCCCGGTATCCGTGGCATAGTCCATGCGTACACAGATCACTCTGAGTGTTCCGGGGTGCAACTCTGCCGGGTTGCGACGTTTATCGCGGTTCCGAGCCATGTAATGCATGTCGCCATGGTAGTTTTTCTCAAGCCACGACTCCAGGTGATCGGCGTGGGTGTCCAAGTCTATATCCGCGATAGCGACCTGTTGAAAGCCCAACTCCCGTCCCCATCGTTTGATGTCCTTGGCCAGCAGTGAAAAATCGAGCGTAGTCATGGTCATATTATAACTTGCAAAGAATCGCAGCGGCTTGCTCGAGAGTGGCATCGTCCTTGCAAAAGCAAAAGCGGAATATCTTGTTTGCCGGGGGAGTCTCGTAGAACGGTGCCAGCGGTATGGCGGCCACTCCTTTTTCCTGGGTCAGGTAGTTGGCAAACTCCACATCGGGCATGTCGCTTATTTCGCTGTAGTCCACCAGTTGAAAGTAAGTGCCCTTCGAAGGCGTAAATTTCAGTCTGGAGTTCGCAATTAGCCGACAAAAAGTATCGCGCTTTGCCTCATAAAATTTCGGCAATTGCTGGGTATGCTGGGGGCATTCGGCCATGAAATCGGCGATCGCATACTGCACGAAGCTGGAGGTGGTAAAGGTAACAAACTGGTGTACTTTCCTGAATTCCTCGGTAAGCACCTGAGGCGCCACGCAGTAGGCGAGTTTCCAGCCGGTTGCGTGATAGGTTTTACCAAATGAGAAAACCGGGAAGCTTTTATGCTTGAGCTCATCGTGACCTAATACACTCTGGTGAGTGAGGCCGCCATAGACCATGTGCTCATAGACTTCATCGGAGAGCACGAGAATTTGTCGGTCCCGGATTAACGCCGCCAGCTTGTCGAGGTCATCTCTGGCCAGGATCGAGCCGCAGGGATTATGGGGGGTGTTGATAACGATCAGGCGGGTATTTTCGGTAACGGCCTGTGCAGCACGATCCCAATCGATCTTGTATTCCGGCAGGGAAAGAGGCACATGCACCGCCCTTGCACCCGCCAATAGTATGGCTGACTCATAGGAGTCGTAAGCAGGATCGAAAACGATGACTTCGTCACCGTCGCTGACCGTCGCCTGGATGGCGTCAAACAAGGCCTCGGTGGCACCAGAGGTGACGGTTATTTCAGTTTCCGGGTTGGCAGAATGCTGGTAAAGCAACTTGAGCTTCTCGGCGATCTGTTCTCGCAAGCCGGGGATTCCGGCCATGGGCGGGTATTGATTCTTGCGATCGTAAAGATATTTGGTGACTAACTCTTTTAACCGATCCGGACAATCAAAATCAGGGAATCCTTGTGAAAGATTGATGGCACCATAATCCTGGGCCATCTTCGACATCACCGTGAAAATCGTCGTGCCAACATCGGGTAATTTGCTTTGCAAGGGAGCCTCTGAACCAGTATCCATTATCCCATGATGGCATAAGCAGTTCGATGACAGCTAGGGCATCACTGCATTGTTCAGAGGTGCCCTAGCAGACTGTTGAAAAACTCTCAGCCGGCACAATACTGCGTTAAGATATGGCTCAAAATGCTCATTTACACTGTGTAAACTCCGCTTTCTCGCCAGATCTTGCCTTGTCTTGCACTCGACTGATAGCTTTTCAACAGCTTGCTAAGCCGACCTCGGTACTGCGTCCTCGCCTTGCTGGGCCGGTGGTTAACGGCGGATCAACTTTCTTCCCGCAGCCACTCATTCAATTCGAGAATATCCTGGGGTGTCAGGATGCCCGTGACTTGCTTCAGAATCAGGCTGTCGATGACATAGTTGTAACGGGCGTCATCATAGAGTCGCAATGCCCTATACCAATTTTCCCTGGCCAGTAATACCTCGACGATGTTACGCGTGCCAACTTCTGCGCCCAGTTCCGTCGCGTCCAGCGCACTCTGGGCGGAAGTAATAGACCGTTGTCTCTGGCTGATCACCAGCACATCGGTATTCACGCGGCGATAGGCGTTGCGAAGGTTTTGAGTCAATTGCCGCTGGCTTAATTCGAGGGATTCCCTGGCTTCGAGCACCCGGTATTCCGCGGCCCGGCGGCGAGATCTGGTAGCGCCACCAGAGTAAATTGGAATGGTTAGATTCAGCGCAATCTGAGTCCGGTCGCTGGCGCCACCGCCGATCTGAATACCTTCGCGTAACAGAGGTTGGGTTACGAAGTGGCCAAAAAATGCAGATATATCGATAGTCGGAAGATGATCGGATTTTCTCGCCCTGAGATTTTCTCTAGATGCCTCCAGATTATATTCGGCGACGGTCACGGCGAGGCTGCTCGAAGCTGCCTGTGATTCCCAGGCATTAAGGCTGCCGTCGACCTCCAGGATGGGAAAATCTTCCCGCAACAGATCAATCTCTGGATGCGGTTGTCCGGTAATCGCTTCCAGCGCCTCGTAGCGGGATTGCAGTATATCCTGCTGCAGAATCGTGGTGTTTCTGGCCAGGTCATAAGCCGCCTGGCTGTCGTATACGTCGGTGATGGCGATCAGACCTACTGCTTCCCGTTGCTGGGTCTGATCGAGGGAGCGCAGGGCGGCAGCCTCTTCCTGATTATTGGTCTCCAGCGCGTCCAGTGCACGCAACACATCGAAGTAGGCCACCGAAACTCGCATGATCAGATCCTGCTCCTGTGCTGCAAAACTGACCGCAGCGGCTTTGTCGCTGGCCCTTGCGCTCTGCAGGTTATACCAGTTAGCCATATTGAGCACGCTCTGATTCAGACCCACTCCCCAGTTGTGGTTGTTAATGCCGGGTCGAAAGCTGTGATCTTCGATTACCCTGGTACGCACCAGTTCTCCCGATATCGGGTCCGGCACATCGACGTAGACAGAATCGGTGAAGCCACTGGTTAAGCGGGTGGTGGAAGCCTGGAGACCAAACGACGGCATCAGGATAGCCCGGCTCTGAATGACATTTTCCCGATTAGCCCGATAGTTGGCTTCCGCCTGCCTCAGGGTGGGATCATTCGCCATCGCAAGCTGGAGAATGCTGACTATATCATCGGCGCCGCTTGCTGATACGCTCAAGCTGTTCACCAAAAAAAATCCAATAAAATTCGCTACACGGCCCATAATAGTTAACCTTTATGCGTTAAAAAGTGTTGATCGGTTGACAAAAAACTTGGTCGACCAAGGAAACCTCTGATCAATTATTCAATGTCTCTGCGTGACCTGAAGCAAGACGGCATTTTACACAGTGTAACTAAAAGTGACAATTGAATCCGACCCTTTGCGATAGATGCCCCATAACAGCTTATTAGACGATCACCAGTCGAGGGCTGTTACAAAAAATTCCTCGCTCACGCCCTGGTCTTATTACTTTGATCCGGAATTGGGGCATAATGTGAGTTCAGTAATTCCCCGGAAATACAAGGTCACAGTCAGCACATGCGCGCAGGTGACTCTGACGATGGCCCTGTAAACACCGCCCCCTGCCATGATTGGGATCTTCGAATGAAAGCAAACCCTGAACAATTTATCGACAAAATCTCCCGTTTGAACACCACTACCAAGCAATATTTTCCGAATTCCAAGAAGATATATGTCCAGGGCAGCCGGGCAGATATCCAGGTGCCGATGCGAGAGATCGCCCTCACCGATACCGAAACGGAATCCGGAGGGGAACCCAATGCGCCGGTGAGGGTGTACGATTCTTCGGGGATCTATTCGGATACCTCGGTACAGATAAACCTCCGCGCAGGCCTACCGGCGATACGCGCGGCCTGGATCGAGGAGCGACAGGACACCGAAATGCTCGATTCTGTGAGTTCAACCTATTCCCAGGCAAGACAGCAGGACCTGGGCAGCGCCGAACTCAAATTCGAGCATATCAGGAAGCCGCTCAGGGCCAGACCGGGCTGCAATGTGTCCCAGCTTCACTATGCCCGTAAGGGCATCATTACTCCGGAGATGGAGTTTATCGCCATTCGCGAAAACATGGCGAAGTTGCAGGCGACAGCCCTGCCTAATGAGGCGAGTCAGCATCACGGCGAATCCTTTGGTGCCAGTATCCCCGCCGAAATCACCCCGGAATTTGTGCGCTCGGAAATCGCACTGGGCCGTGCGATTATCCCAGCGAATATCAACCACCCGGAGATTGAGCCAATGATTATTGGGCGCAATTTCCTGGTAAAAGTGAATGCAAATATTGGCAATTCAGCCGTGACTTCATCGATCGAAGAAGAGGTGGAGAAGCTGACCTGGTCGGCTTTATGGGGGGCGGACACGGTAATGGATTTGTCTACCGGCAAGAATATTCACGAAACGCGGGAGTGGATTATTCGCAATTCCATGGTGCCCATCGGCACCGTTCCTATTTACCAGGCATTGGAAAAAGTAGGTGGCGTGGCGGAGGACCTAAGCTGGGAAATCTACCGCGATACCTTGATCGAGCAAGCGGAACAAGGAGTCGACTATTTTACAATTCATGCCGGCGTGTTACTGCGTTATGTGCCGCTCACGGCCAAACGAGTCACCGGTATTGTTTCCCGCGGTGGTGCCATTCTGGCGAAGTGGTGTCTGTCTCATCATAAGGAAAACTTCCTCTACACCCACTTCGAAGATATTTGTGAAATCATGAAAGCCTACGATGTGTCCTTTTCCCTGGGCGATGGCCTGCGACCGGGCTGTATTGCCGACGCCAATGATGAAGCCCAGTTCTGTGAGCTGGAAACCCTGGGTGAGTTGACGAAGATAGCCTGGAAGCATGACGTACAAACCATGATCGAAGGTCCGGGCCATGTACCAATGCACCTGATCAAGGAAAATATGGAGAAGCAATTGGAGGTCTGTGACGAGGCGCCATTCTATACTCTTGGCCCCCTGACGACGGATATAGCCCCGGGATACGACCACATCACCTCGGGCATCGGTGCCGCGATGATTGGCTGGTACGGCTGTGCAATGTTGTGTTATGTCACGCCGAAAGAACATTTGGGGCTTCCCAACAAGCAAGATGTAAAAGAAGGCCTGATGGCCTATACCATCGCCGCCCACGCCGCCAATCTTGCCAAGGGCCATCCCGGCGCCCAGTTGCGGGACAATGCGCTGTCGAAGGCGCGCTTCGAGTTCCGCTGGGAAGACCAGTTTAATCTGGGGCTAGACCCGGTAACTGCTCGCTCGTTCCACGATGAAACCTTGCCGAAACAATCTGGTAAGGTCGCTCACTTCTGTTCCATGTGCGGACCAAAATTCTGCTCGATGAAGATATCCCAGGAAGTTCGGGACTACGCCGCGAAGCAAGAAGCGGGGAATATCGATGCCGCAATTCAATCGGGCATGGAAGCGATGGCTGCCGAATACAACGAGCAAGGTCGCAAGCTATATCACAAGGTATAGGGCACCTTATAACAGACCGCTGACCAGATATTTTTGTATAGCCTCCAGGCAAGAGTGGGCCAACAGCTTGCTGCGTTGAGCCGACCAGCCGAATTTCTCATCTGCCGTGGCGGTGGTGTCCTTGAAGGGCATCTCCAGTGTCATCGCCAGGCAGGAGTGCAAGTCGGCCATTTGCACCGTACTCATGGTTAGATTTGCCTGTCCTTGCTGCTTGGGCGGATAGCCTTTCTCAGTTTGGAAGTCTGGATTCAACTCTGATAGCGTGGTCCTGTAAAAATCCAGCTGCGCCTGCTTATTCTCGTTCCAGCTCGAGAGGCCCTCGGTGCCGGCGATGAAGCAGTAGGGAAGTGATTCATCTCCATGCACATCAAGCATGAGGTCCATGCCGGTTTCATTCATGGCCTGCTTGACCAGGTACACTTCGGGGCTGGCTTCCATAGTGGGATCAATCCACTCTCGATTCAGATTCCTACCGGCAGCATTGGTTCGCAGGTGACCACGCCTGCTACCGTCCGGATTCATGTTTGGTACCAGATAAAAATTGCAGCGTCCGAGCAGAGCCTGTGTACCCGAATCATCGGCATCGAGGAGTCGCTCGATACAGCCCTCCATCCACCACTGAGCCATCGACTCGCCCGGATGTTGCCGTGCAATGATCCAACAGGTTTTTTTGTTCTCATTTTGGTCTGGCAAGCCGATTCGCAGCAAATCTAGATCCTGCCCATCCAGGGATTGGCCCAGCAGGCGATGACTATACAGTGATGATTGGCTGCTCTTTGCGATCAGGTCATGGTGTCGCTCCATGGAATAGGGAGCGAAATAGGCAAAGTACACCGAGTCACAGTCGGGTTTAAAATCGAAGGAGAGCACACCCTGCTCCAATTTCGTGGGATGGCGCAGCCAGCTGTCCCTGTCGTAGGAATAACAAACCCGGTAGTCCTCGAATCCCGGCGGATATGCGGCAGCGCCGGCATTCAGAATTTTCAGGGTGCAGCGTACGCCCCTGGCACCGCTTAGTCGGAAATGGAACCACTGGAAGAATTCAGAGTGAGCATCCTTGCGAATGTGTAGCTGAATTTTGCCCACGCCGTCGTCAATGACCTCGCATGAGATGACTTCGATATTCCCTGAATCAAAATTACTGCTTATAAACATTAGGGAGCCTTTGATTTTGCTTGATAAATAACGTACTTACCAAATAAGGAATTGGGAGTATGACTTTCCGGATCGGGATTTGCTACAATGCCGGCCCAATTTTCCAGCAATAGAAAACTAACGTGACGGCAGCCGACAATCTAAATATCGCTTCGAATGAAGCCCTGATTACACCGGAACTACTGAAATCCGATTTACCTTTGGAAGGTAAGGCGCTGGCGTCGGTGCAACTGGCGCGGGATACCATCTTTTCCATACTGGACCGGAAAGACCCACGGCTGTTTGTCGTCGTGGGCCCATGTTCTATCCACGATACCGATGCTGCACTGGATTATGCGAGGAGATTAAAGTCGCTGGCGGACAGCGTTAAAGACGTATTATATATAGTAATGCGGGTGTATTTCGAGAAGCCGAGGACGTCCATTGGTTGGAAAGGCTTGATTAATGATCCCTACATGAACGATTCATTCAAGATCGCCGAGGGGCTGCGCAGAGGGCGAAAGCTATTACTGGACATCGTGGAACTCGGCCTGCCTACTTCTTCGGAGGCCCTCGACCCCATTTCCCCCCAATATCTTCAAGACCTGATTACCTGGTCTGCCATCGGCGCCAGAACCGCCGAATCCCAAACCCATCGCGAAATGTCTTCGGGACTCTCTTCGGCGGTAGGATTCAAGAATGGCACCGACGGCGGCTTGATGGTGGCGGTTAACGCGATGCAATCAGTTTCCAGTCCGCACCGGTTCCTCGGCATCAACACCGAAGGCCAGGTTTCCGTTGTTACGACGAAAGGCAATCCATATGCCCATGTGGTGTTAAGAGGGGGATCGAAAGGTCCGAACTATGACAGCGTACACGTAGCGCTATGTGAAAAGGCCCTCGGTGAGGGCGGAGTGAGCAATAACATTGTCATCGATTGCAGTCACGCCAACTCCTGCAAGGACCCGGATATGCAGCCCCTGGTACTCAAGGACATTACCCATCAGATACTGGAAGGCAACAAGTCGATTATCGGCGTGATGCTGGAGAGCAATATCAATCACGGCAATCAATCTATTCCTGCGGACCTCGCCGATCTGAAATATGGCGTTTCCGTCACCGATGCCTGCATAGACTGGGATACCACGGCAGCCGCCCTGACGGAAATGGCAGAAAAACTGAGGGATGTACTCGCTGCAAGATAAATTTTCGTAGTCGGCTCCTCGACCCAGGAGCCTGTGGCGATAACTGTCCTTAGAAAGAAGAACCCGGCTGCTGCAAAAACTCAATCTCCTCGGCCGTGGACTCCCTGCCTAATAACTCGTTGCGGTGAGGATAACGACCGAAGCGATCGATGATCACCTTGTGTCTGAGTTCGAAATTGTAATTGTCCTCGAGCCCCGGACGATCAAACAAATACAGTGCTATCTCGTGTATTTCAGCCGATTCGCTGTGCATGAACGGCATATACAGAAACGCCCGCTTGCTATCTTCGAGCGTTTCGTCAAACTTTTGCCGTATTGCCTCCTGTGCCAGGACCAGCGCCAGGGTGTCACAGGCAAAGCCTTCAGCACTATCCCGAAACAAGTTCCGAGAAAACTGATCCAGGATGATAATTTCCGCAAGTGCGTCCAGCGGGTTATCACGCCAGGCATACAACAGCCCCTTGCTGGCCCGGGTGTGCAGATCCAGAAACCTGGTTCGGATCAAGCTATCGAACTCAAGATCTTTCTTGAACCTCTGCGCCGGTTCGATCTCATCGAACCAAAATTGAATCACTTCAGTTGCCGCCACGCTGATTACCTTCTTATTTAAGGACAATATCCTATAAGAAAATGTCGACCGCAGACCGCCGAATTTTAATTGGGCGATTGAGATGATTGGTTATTGGTTCGATTGGTTCAGTGAAGGCGCGCTGCGCTGGCATACCCTCCTGCCTCCGCGGCTTGCACCCCTCCCGGGTTCCCTCACTCGGTCGGGAGCCCAAAGGACGGTCTCCCTCGGTCACTCGGTGCTGCGCCTTTACTGCTGCGGCAGAAGGATATGCCACCCCATCGCTTTGACGTCCATCGCAGAATCTTTAAATGCCCGGCATTGGCCTAAATTACTCAAACTCTGACCAGCGCGATCCACGCAGCCATAAGTGAGCCGCTGGTCTTTTACTTCGAAGTGGAACTAACGATCTTTCTCATCTTTATTGGAGTGCACCAACGGCATGGGCTTATCTGTCGGGCCTAAGGATAGAAGCAAAGATGAGATTGATAGGTATGCATCTAGGCAGTACTGGCATAGGCAATAGCGAGGGGCTCTCGTTCGCGACGACCCAGGGAGATCCATTTCTGGATGAAGGGGTTGTCCAGGAGGGTTTGTAAATAGCTGTTGGAATCGCTGCTCAGCTGTGCACCGTAGGCATCGAAGCACACCGCGACGGGGGCGAACATACAGTCTGCGATAGAAAAGCGGCCGTAGAGGTAGTTGCCATTTTCGCCGAACCGGTGACGACAGCAACTCCACATTGCATCGATGCGCGCTATTTCATTCAACAAGGTCGCCGATGGCGTTAAGCGGAAAGAGGCTTTGCAGTTCATTGGCCAGTCGTGCTTTAAGGCAGGAAATTCCGAATGTATTTCCGCGCTTACCGACCTGGCGCTGGCTCGACGTTTGGGGCTGCTTGGCCAACCAGCTCCACCGAGTATGTCGGCAGAGATGTATTCGCAGATTGCCAGGGAATCCCAAACAGTTATATCCCTGTGCAACAAAACCGGAACTTTCAGTGAAGGAGAATAGGGCCCGAGCTTTTCCGCCGTATTGTCCTGATAGAGTGTAATTTGAATTTCGTCGAAGTCCACGTCAAACATCTTCAGTAACAACCAGGGGCACATGGACCAGGAAGAATAGTTCTTGTTGCCAATTACAAGTCGAAACTCTTTCATGGTAGTAGACTCCGCGAATTCGCTAAGTGATTTGTAAGTTTCTATTTACGGTCCGGCAGTTGGCTGAGCATTTGCTTGCCGGGATCCCGTAATCGAACGATTACCCGGCGATCGAAGAAATCCGCTTCGAAGCTTTGGCTTGTGTGCAGTGGCTGGGACTCTCCGTAGGCCACGGTGGTAATCGATGAATTTTGAATTCCCATTCTATTAAAATACTGTTTTATGGAAGCAGTTCTTTCCCTGGATAAGCGCAGGTTCATATCCGCATCTCCGTTGCGGTCAGCATAGCCAGTGATTTCAACGTTGGCCGAAGGCATGTGCTTTGCAAGTTTTACCAAGCTGGCAAGTTGTTCCTCATAGTGAGGTTCTATAGCACTGGAGCCGGTACGAAAGTGGAGAGACAACACCGTGTTATCACAACACGGTAATATTGAAGCGATATTGAGGCTCGCTGGAATTACCTGTGCGGTGCTGGTCTTGACCTTATCGAGTTCTGCCTTTGCCAGTTGCAGCTGTTGCTGTGCCGCCAGGGCTTCACCTCTTAACGCCGCCACTTGCAGTTGTGATTCGTAGAGTTCAACTCGCATGATATTTGCCCGTTTGCGCACGAAAAATCCGTCCCCCAGCATGGCACCAATAGCGGCACCGAAAATTGCGCCCGGGGGGCCACCTACAAGCCCGCCAACCGCCAGACCGCTCACGTAGCCTGTGGTTGCTTCCGCAGAGGCGCCATTTTGATAATTTGCGCGTTGTGTGTCAGCAAAGGCAGAGCCAGCGCTAACGCTGAGAAGGAGAATGAAAGTAATTTGTTTGTACATGGCGAAAATCCTGTGTGGGATGAAACAAAAATGCGGTTCGAACAGTCCAAGTAGAGAGGGACATAACTCTGGTGAATCCTGTGGCAGTTCGTAGAACCAATTAAACAGCATGTTTCTTACCCCACGGGGCACGGATTGGGGCCATGTGGTGATTAAATATGGCAAAATGATGGCAATCAGATGCTTGCCGAAATCATCGCTGCGATTGAGCCGGCATATGGGTTATAGTCCGATAAATTCCAAACTGTGTGTATCGGGGCAATGAGCAGAAGAATCGCCATAGTAGAGGACGAAGCCGCCATCCGGGAGAATTACGCGGATGTCTTGCGAAAGCAGGGCTACGAAGTCCAAACCTACGCCAATCGCAAAGATGCGATGTCGGCATTCGACCTGCGCTTACCTAATCTCGCCATTATCGATATAGGTCTTGAGAACGAAATCGATGGTGGTTTCACTCTTTGTCAGGCGCTGCGCTCACTGTCTGACACCTTGCCAATTATTTTCCTCACGGCCCGGGATAATGATTTTGATACCGTGAGTGGCCTGCGCATGGGCGCAGATGACTACCTCACCAAAGATATCAGCCTGCCCCATCTGACCGCCAGGATTGCGGCATTATTCAGAAGGCTGGATGTAATAGATCAGCCACCATCGCCTGAGAGTCTTCTGCAAAGAGATCAGCTGGTGTTGGATGTAGGTCGATTGACGGTGCAATGGGATGGGCATCCGATTCCTCTCACCGTCACTGAATTCTGGATGGTGCATGCACTGGTAAAATATCCTGGGCATGTAAAAAGCCGACAGGTGTTGATGCAGGAATCCAAAATATTTGTTGATGGTAGTACCATCACTTCACATATCAAACGCATAAGGAAAAAATTCACTCACGTGGATGAAGCCTTCGATTGTATTGAAACTGTCTATGGAATGGGTTACCGCTGGAATATTGTACCTGCAAGCAGCCACTAGGCTGTCTTTGATCAAATAGAAATGAATCTTACATTCAAAAACCCCTTTGGAATTCGCTTCAAGCTGGTTTTTCTTTCCAGCTTTTTGTTGGTTATTCCGTGGCTTGGTTATCAGTATATTATCGAGATGGAAGAGTATCTGCGCCGAGGCCAGGAGCAAATTGTTCTGGGCACGGCGCAAGCCCTGGCAACTGCGCTAAACGAGCGTCCGGAGTTATTTGACGAGGGCAGTTATAGCCCGGCCCGCCGTACCGAAGACCTCTACGTATATCCAGTTTATTCACCACTCTCTCTCGACGACGGCAGCCTGCTCGACTGGCGTGAATATCAGCAGTATGAAGTCGACTACGGTCACGATGACTATCTGCGCACCGATTTGAACCCTTATCGACCTTACGAAAAAGAAGGCTCCCTGAGTTTCAAAAACATGGTGGGTGAATACAACGGTTCTCTCTATGCCTACTTTAAGGTTATCGATGACAATATTGTTTACCGCAGTCGTGATGCACTGAGTGTGCATCGCAGCGATTTCTTGCAGATATCCATGCTTTCCAGGGAAGGCAATAGTGTAAGTCGCTATGTTATCGCCCCCCATGAACCAGAATTTCTCTACCCTTTTAAGGTAGGCGACGATTATTCGGAACCAATCCATGAGGAAAGAATCAGCGGGCAGTGGTATGAAACGGCGGATGGCTACGATATAGAATTACAGATACCGATGGAGATGCTGGGGGGTAGACTGGGTTTCGCCATCTTCGATGTGGATGATCCTCAGACTCGTGATATCAGCACCGTGGTTGCCACCTACAAGGCAGCAGACGCCGAACGGCTTGGTTCCCTAAAACTTCCTACGCCTGAAATTGACAGAATTGTCGCCGGTATGGGGCACAATAACTCAAGAATCCAGATAGTCGATCGCGGCGGGCGGGTACTGTTGACGGTTGGAGATATTCAATCGGCCACTGGACTGAATGTATCTTCCCGAATCGAGGATGCTCGAACCAATAAGTACTGGCTCTATATTCAGAATAAAATACTGAATCCGATTTACTACCAGATCTTGACGAAACCCAGTAATGACTTTATCGATGATCTGTACTCCGATGTAACCCGCGCCGGCGCGCATATCGATTCCGCCCTAAAGGGCACCGCATTTACCCAGTTTCGCACACTCGCAGGTGGCGAGACGCGACTACTCGAAGCGGCCCACCCCATACTCGCTAATGGCGAAGTGATAGGGGCGGTGGTGGTAGATCAAAACATGAATGGCTTGCGTACGTTCAGAAATCAGGCCCTGGAAACCTTGTTCAATACGATTCTCGGGGTGATGCTGCTGGTTACGCTGGGCCTGTTTTTCTCTGCATCTCGAATTTCCAGCCGCATCCGATCCTTGAGAAATCAGGCAGAGCGCATTATCGACGACACCGGCCGGGTTCAGAATACTATCGTGGCCTCGAGAAGTTCCGATGAGATAGGGGATCTTTCCCGATCTTTCTCAAATATCGTCGAGCGGCTGACCCAGCACACGAGCTATCTCGAGAATATGTCGTCCAGACTCTCTCACGAACTCCGCACGCCGGTTACAGTCGTGAGATCATCGCTGGAAAACCTCGGACTGACCGTCAAGGACAAGGAGTCAGCGGTCTACCTGGAGAGAGCGGAAGAGGGAATCAAGCGCCTCAATATCATCCTGACCAATATGAGCGAGGCGACGCGGCTGGAACAAATGCTGCAAACTGAGGATAAAGAGAAAATTGATCTGAATGCTGTCATTCACGGCAGCGTAGAAGGCTACAAGTTGGCCTACCCGGACCAGCAGTTCGATCTGGACATGGAATCCGGCCCTATTTTTGCCAATGGTGTGCCGGAATACATTGCCCAGATGCTCGATAAGCTTATTGCCAATGCCGTCGAATTTTCCTATCCAGATCAGCCAATTACAATCTACTGCCATACATTGAGAGACCATGTTGTTATCAAGGTCTCCAATGCCGGCCCCTCGCTGCCCGCAGAAATGGGAGACCGGGTATTCGATGCGATGATCTCGGTGCGACCGCAGGAAAAACAAAAACAACCGCACCTGGGGATAGGCTTGCACATTGCTCGGCTGATCACCGAATTTCACGGCGGTCAGATCAGGGCGGAGAACCGAAAAGACCGGGAGGGCGTGACAGTTTCGGTGGTTATACCCCTGTTTTACCGTTGATGCCGTCGCCCTAGCAGGCTGTTGGCTTAGTCCTCGCCGGTGTAATAGTCGGGTGCATTCTCCTTGACGATGGGGGAATCCGTAGACCAGGCGTGGCAGGTATCGAGTACCACCGGCCTCGATTTGGACTTCGTCACTTTGGAGTCGGGCTGCTTTTTCCGGTGACGGAGTAAGGGCCAGATAGTCTGCATCGCCACCGTCGCCATTGGGAATAGCAGCTCGGTCAGATGTGTACAGCCCCGCACCCCGCCCACCTTCATTCTAATCGCCTTGCGCCAGCCCGGGCCCATCTTGATGCCAATAATAGAGCTGTAATTGGGGGTAATGCTGGGGCACATCTGAAATGGGCTATTGTCGGTGACGGCGACGACTTCTCGAATTACAAATTCATCGTCGATCGTCACCCGCAGCAACATTTCGTGCAAGGGCTCGCCCACTTTCACCTCGCCGCGCCAGTTATTCTTAAAAGCATAGGTCTTGGTATCGGTCATGTGGGCTTCTATATCCCACATGCCGTCATCGCGCTCAAAACCACGATAATCGATGGCGCGGGTGTGCACGTGTTTTCTCGCGACAGATTCAGGAAATGGCATAATTTATCAGAGGCTCCTTGCCAGGAATTAAAAAAGTTTTATCTTTACAGATGAGGGTGACTACACGGGGGTTTCAGTGACGGCCCACTGCGCCGTCAAAGCCTTGATTTCTCTACAGTCTCGCGATTATAACGTATGAGCTAAGTTTTTTGTGCCCCATACCCATGAATCGGGCATAATGTTTGGCCAATAAAAGGGGGGATCAGCCTATGACCACAGCCAGCGCGCGGCATATATTAGTAGATACAGAAGAGGAATGTCTTCAACTTAAAGTTCGAATAGATGCAGGCGAAGACTTCGCAGACCTTGCCCGTGCCCATTCCAACTGCCCTTCGAAAGCGCAGGGCGGTGACCTTGGGCAGTTTGGACCAGGTATGATGGTAAAGGAGTTTGATGCCGTCGTTTTTAGCGCGGATATCAATACCGTGCAGGGCCCGGTAAAAACACAATTCGGCTATCACCTCCTGGAAGTAACGAGCAGGGACTAGCAGGCTGTTGAAGAAATTGAAGAAGGTTTCGACAGGGTTTGCGAGCCCATAAAGAATCCAATGAATGCGTTACTGACTCGCCTGGCTAGCGCTCCCTCCAAATAGTCCTGAGCAGGAAATAATCCCAAATGAACAAGCTGCAATCCAAATTTGGTAGCGCCGATACCGAGGTGGTTTCACGGGAAATTTGTCATAGTGGATTTTTACAACTGCACCGCCTCCAGCTTCGACACAAATTATTTGCCGGCCCTTGGAGTAAAGTCATAGACAGAGAACTGCTTGTCAAAGGCCAGGCAGTTGGTGTCTTGTTATTCGATCCTGCCCGGGAGGAAGTTGTTCTCGTACGCCAGTTCAGAGTGGGCATGATCGATGAAAAGCAAAGTCCGTGGCTGCTAGAGCTCGTGGCAGGCATGGCGGGCGAAGACGAAGATCTGTTGGAGGTAGCCAGTCGAGAGGCCGAAGAAGAGTCTAATTGCAGCCCCAGCAACCTGACCGAGATCTATAGCTACTACAATAGTCCCGGCACCAGCAACGAAAGACTTAGCCTGTTCTGCGGACAGGTCGACGCCAGTAATGCCGGGGGTGTATTTGGTTTAAGCGAAGAACATGAAGATATTCAGGTTGTGGTGTTGCCGGTCAATGAGCTGTTTGCGGCAGTTGAATCGGGGCTGATTAACAACGCCATGACTATTATTGCAAGTCAATGGCTGCAATTACACAAGGAAGAGTTAGTGCAACGCTGGAGATAGGTTTTCTCCGCCAGATTCAGGGGTGACATCGAATAGAAACTTATTCAAATAGAAGCTCGCATTAATGTGACAATTGGTTACAATTGAGAGAATGTGCCCGACAGGCAGGTGGGGCAGGGGCTGTTCCTCGAATAGATGTAAGATGTTGGCTCAGAGATAGGGAGAGAAGCCGATAAAAGACTAATCGGGCAGAACATTCGCTCTTAAACCGACGGCGACAATGCAGGTGCCGAACGTAAGGAATCCATGCATAGAAATGGCGAAGACCAGTTACCGTATTGATCTGATTAAACAGATGGCTGAATGTGATGCCAACTTCATTCGGCTGCTCAAATTATTGCCCTATCTGCAGGCATACAGAGACAGGTCGTTTCTGGAGCATGCTCTGCGGCAAGCACCCCTCGAAGAACTGAATGATGGCATGTATATAAGCGACAGTGAGCCAGAAAAAGCGCTGGAGGGCCTTAGCTCCAAATTTGTAATTGCCGATCTGGAGAATACGGCAGACAAAGTCACTGTTGAAATGAAAATTGTTGAAGCATTTAAATATACAACCACTCTGGAAATTACGCAGCAACCGGAGTTAAAGCAATGGATGACGAATCCTTCGATGCTGGTACGCGTTTATCATGATGCCTGTACTGCAGAAGTTGTGTCTTACCAGGGACATCGAAATTTGAAACCCAGATATTCACGACCCAATCCTCAGATGTATCATGCGGATGAGAAGATGCAGGTTAATGCTTTTCTGGGTGAGTGGCTAACTCTGTGCTTGAAAGTTGGAAGAAGCGCAAAGGTGCCCGATAGTTTAATGAGTATTTGATCAGAGGCTCCTTAATCAATATCTCCAAGAAAGTCATGACTCTATTGATTCCACACAATCCGATCAACATTGTTCAAGTTACCGATCCCCATCTCTATAAAAATGCGAAGGGTACTTTGCTGAGAATGAACACTCAGGATAGCCTGGATCATGTTATCAAGTTGGTGCAGGAGACCGAGAGTGATATTGACCTGCTGCTGGCTACAGGGGATATAGCACAGGATGCTTCACTTGAGGCCTACCATAATTTTATCCGCACCGTGGCTGTCATCGATGCGCCCCTGCGTTGGATACCTGGGAATCATGACAGCGCGACCTTGATGCTTGAAATAGCGCAAGGCACGGACACCGGTGAAAAATCCGTAAGACTTGCCAATTGGCTGGTCCTGTTACTCGACACCAGCATCGAGGGTAAGGTGCATGGCAGATTGGCTGAATCGGAGTTGGAATTGCTCGAGGAGAGCCTCGATGCAGCACAGGGCGATAAGGACTTAGATCACTGCCTGATCTGTCTGCACCATAATCCGATTCCCGGTAATGCGGGATGGATGAAAGATGTAGGCCTGGTTAACGATGATCAGTTCTTTGAGATTATCGATCGATTCGATAAAGTTAACTGCATTCTCTACGGGCACATACATCAGGATTTGGATTTTATGCACAAGAATATTCGCTGTCTGTGCACTCCGTCTACCTGCATACAATTTAAGGCCGGCGTGACCAACTTTGAGCTGGATAAAGTTAATCCTGGTTATCGTTCCCTGAAACTGTTTGCAGATGGCAGCATCGAAACCGGAGTGAGAAGAGTGGGCGGTTATGCTCTGGAAGCGGATTACGCCAGCAAAGGCTATTAAGGCACCTCTGATTAATGGCTCGATGAGTGCAGCAGCCACCGTACTCTACCTTCACGGTTTTCTCAGCTCTCCCCAGTCCAAAAAAGCACAGCAAACCCTGCGCTATTGCGTGCGACGGGGCATGGGAGAGAACGTCCTGATTCCGCAGATGCGGTTTGGGCCCGCGCAGACCATGGCCGAGCTCAGAGCCTTGGTCGAGTCCCAGGACCGGCGTCGACTGGTACTTATCGGAAGCTCCCTGGGTGGCTTCTATGCCACCTATCTGGCGGAAGAATACGGGTTTCCTGCGGTCCTGATAAATCCTGCGGTGCGACCGTTCGAGTTGTGGCAGGAACACCTGGGGCGGCACCGAAATTATTACACCGATGAGATCCACACGGTAACAAAAAAACATATTGAAGAACTAAAAGAACTGGACAGATCTCAGTTACAATATCCACGAAATTATATGGTGTTGCTGCAGAGCGGCGACGAAGTTCTGGACTACACACAGGCGCGCGAAAAATTCGAATCTTCAAGGTGCATAGTCAGGGAGAACGGCAGTCACAGCTACGAGGATTTTGCTGACGAATTGCCTGCAATCTTCGACTTTCTATTATCGAGAATAGACTGATTTGACCGCGTAATCGTGCGACTAAATACGCTAGAATGAAGCGCCTGCAGTATTGAGAAAATCAATGAACGAAATCTATAACGCCGATGCCATCGAGGTACTTACCGGGCTGGATCCGGTCCGAAAAAGGCCGGGCATGTACACGGATACGACCAGACCGAACCACCTAGTGCAGGAGGTGATCGACAACAGTGTCGATGAAGCGCTTGCCGGATTCGCCAGCAATCTAACGCTCACCATGAACAAGGATGGCTCGGTTGAAGTCAGCGACGATGGCCGCGGTATGCCGGTTGACAAGCACAAAGGCGAGAAGGTAAGCGGTGTCGAATTGATATTGACGCGCCTGCATTCGGGAGCGAAATTCTCGCATAAGAACTATCAATATTCTGGCGGACTTCACGGTGTCGGTGTTTCCGTGGTGAATGCCCTGTCGAATTATCTCGAAGTAACCGTCAAGCGCAACAGCCAGGTCTACTTCATGAAATTCAAGGAAGGTGACAAGGCCTCGGAACTGAAAGTTATCGACAGAGTCGGCAGGAGGAATACCGGCACCATGGTAAAATTTCTCCCCAATGAGAAATATTTCGATTCGGTCAAGATTTCAATTCCAAAGTTAAAACACGTGCTGCGAGCGAAGGCGGTACTCTGCTCCGGACTTAAGGTCAGATTCATCGATAACACGGTTAGCGCGGAAAAGTCACAGAGTGAGCAGTGGTGTTTTGAAGATGGACTGACTGACTATTTGACCCAGGCCACCTCGGAATTTGAGACCTTGCCCCTTGAACCATTCGTTGGCTCGGTACAGGGTAATGAGGAAGCCGTCGATTGGGCGATTCAGTGGTTGCCTGAGGGCGGCGATCTTACCGGTGAAAGTTATGTCAATTTAATTCCGACAACGCTTGGTGGGACTCATGTGAGTGGCTTGCGCACCGGCCTGCTCGATGCCCTGCGGGAATTCTGCGAGTTTAGGAATCTGTTACCGCGGGGGCTCAAACTATCGCCCGACGATGTCTGGGACAAATGTTGCTATGTGCTCTCTTCCAAACTCCTCGAGCCTCAATTTTCCGGTCAGACCAAGGAGCGCCTGTCGTCGCGGCAGTGTGCTGTCTTCGTTTCGGGCGTGGTCAAAGACAGCTTCAGCCTCTGGTTAAACCAGCATACCGATGAGGCGGAGGCTATTGCAGAGCTGTGTATCAATAATGCGCAATCGCGCCTCAAAGCCAGCAAGAAGGTTGCACGCAAGAAGATCACTTCGGGGCCGGCCTTACCCGGCAAGCTTGCCGATTGTTCCACCGAGGATGTGATGTCCGGAGAATTGTTTCTGGTAGAAGGGGATTCCGCCGGGGGTTCGGCGAAGCAGGCGAGAGACCGGCAGTTTCAGGCAATCTTGCCGTTGCGAGGGAAAATCCTCAATACCTGGGAAGTGGATTCCAGCGAAATTCTCGCATCACAAACCGTGCATGATATTGCCGTGGCACTGGGAGTGGATCCCGCCTCCAATGATATCAGCGGATTACGATATGGCAAGATTTGTATTCTTGCCGATGCCGATTCCGACGGGCTGCATATCGCGACGCTGCTATGCGCATTGTTCGTTAGGCATTTTAGACCGGTGGTCGAAGCCGGACATATCTATGTTGCCATGCCCCCGCTTTTCCGTATCGATGTGGGCAAAGAAGTATTCTATGCGCTGGACGAGGACGAGAAGAATGGCATCATCGATCGAATCGCGGCGGAAAAAAAACCAGGCAAGGTTAATGTGCAACGCTTCAAGGGCCTGGGGGAGATGAACCCTCTGCAATTGCGAGAGACAACCATGGCAACCGATACGCGTCGCCTGGTGCAGTTAACCCTCGAAAGCGAAGCCTCGACCCAGCGCAAATCTGGAACATTCGAGGCTATGGATTTGTTATTAGCCAAGAATCGGGCACCGGACCGTAAAGTCTGGCTGGAACGCAGCGGTAGTATGGCGGATTACGCCGAGTAGTTTGTGACCTGAAGCCAATCGAATTGAAACACTGAGAACAACATGAATCAGGACATAACAGTTAATGCAGACGGCGTCGAACAGATCGCGCTGAAAACCTATACTCAACAGGCGTATCTCAACTATGCGATGTACGTTATCAATGATCGGGCATTGCCGAGTCTGGCAGATGGCCTGAAGCCGGTGCAGCGCCGTATCGTCTACGCGATGTCAGAGTTGGGCCTGAAAGCCTCCGCCAAATTCAAAAAATCCGCCCGCACCATAGGTGATGTTATAGGTAAATTTCATCCCCACGGCGATTCCGCATGTTACGAGGCAATGGTACTGATGGCGCAACCGTTTACCTACCGTTACCCGCTAATAGATGGTCAGGGCAACTGGGGGTCTCAAGACGATCCGAAATCATTTGCGGCGATGCGTTATACGGAATCTCGATTGCGAGCCTATGTCGATGTGTTGCTGGGCGAACTGGGACAGGGAACGGTCGACTGGAAACCGAATTTTGATGGAACACTCGATGAACCGAAGATTCTTCCAGCCAGGCTACCCAACATATTGCTAAATGGCGGTAGCGGTATAGCAGTCGGGATGGCGACGGACATACCCCCCCATAATCTCAGAGAAGTGGCGCGGGCATGTATTCACCTGCTGGACAAGCCCAAAGCGACGGTGGAAGACCTGTGTAAGTATATCAAGGGACCAGACTTCCCCACCGAAGCCGAACTCATCACGCCAAAAGAGGAAATTGTAGAGCTGTACCGGACCGGTCGAGGTTCGTTAAAAGCCCGAGCCATCTATCTCGTCGAGAACGGCGAAATGGTAATTACGGCCCTGCCCTACCAGGTCTCCGGCGCCAAAGTGCTGGAGCAGATCGCAGCCCAGATGCAAAAGAAAAAACTGCCAATGGTGATTGATCTGAGGGATGAATCCGACCATGAAAATCCAACACGGATAGTCGTGGTGCCACGGTCAAATCGCATCGACATGGATGGTGTCATGTCACATCTGTTTTCCACTACCGACCTGGAGAGAAACTACCGGGTCAACTTCAACATGATCGGAATCAATAATCGGCCGCAGGTGAAAGACATCGCGACCCTGTTGAAGGAGTGGCTGCAGTTTCGCACTAGCACGGTAAAAAGAAGGCTACAGTTTCGCCTCGATAAAATTCGCAGTCGAATGCATATCCTCGAGGGGCTGTTGATTGCATTTCTCAATATTGATGAAGTCATCAAGGTCATCCGTACGCAGGACAAGCCCAAGCCTGCTCTCATAAAAAAGTTCAAAATCTCGGCGCTGCAGGCCGAAGCCATACTGGATTTGAGACTGCGGCAACTGGCCAAACTTGAAGAAATCAAGATAGAGGCCGAACAGAAAGAACTGGGAGCGGAACGCAAGGGTCTGGAACAACTGCTTAAATCTGCGACCCGATTAAAAACATTTATCAAGAAAGAAATCCAGGCCGACGCGGAGAAGTTTGGGGACGACAGGCGCACGCCCATCGTAGTACGAGATGAATCGAAGGCCTTCAGTGAGACCGAATTGCTATCGACGGAGCCAGTTACCATAGTCTTGTCTGAGCGCGGTTGGATGCGGGCGGCCAAGGGTCACGATGTAGATCCTACCGCCTTGCAATACAAATCGGGGGATGGATTCAAGCTAGCGGCGCGAGGCAAGAGCAATCAGTTAGCTATTTTTCTCGACTCAACCGGGCGTGCCTACTCATTACCGGCCCACGGCCTGCCGTCGGCACGGGGCCAGGGTGAGCCAGTATCAGGGAAGGTCAATCCGCCCTCCGGCGCTACCTTTGAGGGGGTGATTATCGGAGAAGATGACAAGGATGTGTTACTCGCAAGTGATGCCGGTTATGGATTTGTGGCGAAAGTCGGCGACCTGACGAGTAAGAATAAATCGGGGAAACTAATACTGAGACTACCGAAGGGGAGCGAGGTATTGTCCGCAATCACCGTCAACGACTATGCCAGTGATCTGATTGTGGCGATTACTAACGAAGGCAGGATGTTAATGTTTCCCTTAAGCGATCTGCCGCGCCTTGCTAAAGGCAAGGGCAACAAGATTATTAATATATCCCCCGCGCGTGTAGCGGAGCGACTGGAGTTTGTTGTCGCGCTGGTTGCCTTGACTCCCGAAGATACCTTGACAGTCTACGCAGGTCGCCGTCATCACAATTTAAAACCAGCGGACTTGTTACATTATCGCGGTGAAAGAGGGCGGCGAGGCAATAAATTGCCACGGGGATTTCAGAATGTAGACCGTATAGAACTTGTTAAGAAGACGCCGTTAAATTAATCTGAATATAGCGTCACCACTTGTATGGCCTGGCGCTCCAGCAACAATTTGTAATCCGACATGGGTTCAAGGCTGATGTAGGTAATGATCTGTTCTTCATCGTCGACGATGGAAAACTCCTCCGCACTCACGCGTGTTCCAGCACCTGCATGTTCGAAGCAACTCTCGCTAATCAACAATGCATTATCCGGGCACTCATCGCAGATCTGACGAGTCAGATCGAGGGTCCTGCCAGTAAAATTATTGGTATCCTGAGTGATGGGTGAGTAGAGGCCGCTCACGGCTTGACCGCTGTGAACTGCCAACTTAAATTTTGCCCCAATGTGGCTCTCGTCAATATCGGAAAGATCTCCCACCAGGTAAAGGAAAAGCTGCGCCGTACAGATAGCATAGAAAGCCTGCTCCTCCTCCAGTTGCACCGATCCAAAATTGACGATGATCTCTCCGTCGGAACAGTAACCGACGTGACCATTGTAAAGTTGGCTCACCTTGCCGGCGAAGAAATAGTATTTGTTCAATAAGCTGACAAGTCGCTCTTCACTCAAGGTAGAGGCGAGGAAGTGAAAGTTGGTCATCTTGATATTAAGCAAGGTAACGTCTTGTTTGCCTGGGATGGCTTTGAAACTCTGCGCGTCTTCCTCCGGTTTGCGATGGCCAAAATTGTCGAGAAAAGTATTTTGGGCAAGAAATTCCGCGGTGGCATTGAATTGCTTGATGGCGACACTGATCTCGCTGTTGTCATCTGGCTCGGGGCAGGTTTCAATTTTCCCCTTGCGAATATTGCTTATGGAAAAAGCCAGCAAATTAATTGGAAAACTGATGAGATACCGGAAATAGGTTGTAGTGAGCGTGGCCGCCACCGCAATCAATATCAGAGTCGCAGCGATGACGAAGATGAAATTATTGACCAGGCCGACTTCTATATAGCTCAGGTCTAGCCTCAGTCGGATGTAACCGGCCACCGAATCTGCCAGTAAGATTGGGGCAAGATAAACTCCTTCGAGTGCATTCAGCGTAACAGGAAGGGGGATGATGGTCTCGACGGGGGTGTGTGCGCCAGCCGCTACAGCGACTATTTCGCCATCGATGTTTAAAACTGCGATTTCGGCGATAGTTGAGTCACGGGTGATGCCGCCGAGCACCACATTCATGCTGATCGGGTCATTTGCCAACACCAGTTCCGTAAGTTGTACCGCGGTCTGTTGGGCTAGCGTCTGGCCGAGGCTATCTGCCTGCTGACGCAGTAGATTCTGGGTGTTGTATGCGCTGATCAACCAAAATACACACATGGAAAGCAGCAGCAGTAAACAAACCGCGATGGTAAACTTTCTGGAGGTCCGCGAGCTGCTAACGCCAGCACTCACAACTGGATCGGTGGAAGGCTCAGCTTGTGCCTGATTTTCTTGCAACAGTACCACTCTCTATCGGGGAGCCTCCGAACAAGTCTATGGCCCCATAAGTCTATTTCGCTACAAGAATAGCAGGAGCCATCCACTTCCCCAATCAGTTTTCTCAGGGCCAGGGAAAGCCTTCTACAGGCTGAGAGTTTCATCCTTGAGAAACTCGAAATTCATTGCGCTGTTCGGTTTATGCAGGCAGTAGCCCTATGCAAAATTCACCTTCGATCGCCACAGCAGCGGCAGCAAAGACATGTCGTCGATCATGGCCGCAATTACCCGTAATCCAGTTTCATGGAGTTGATTTATGGTGCGCTTGAGCTGTTGAATTTTCATTGGGTTCAGCCTGAGCTTCTCCAGCAGCGACACATCGAGTTTTACTGCATGCGCACGTAGCAAGGGCAGATAGCGAAACGGATCGGCCGTGCAGCCAAAATGGGATACGCAGAGGCGAATATTGAGAGGGTTCAGCTTGTGACAGAAATAATCCATGTGGTGCTGAGCGATCAGCACATCGATTTCACTGATCTGGAATACCAGTTGCTCGGCAACTCGACCGAAATGGCTTATTCGATTCTCCAACCAGTGGAAAAACTTCGGACTGACCAATGAATTCTGGGTCAGGCTCACGGTTAATCTCAGCGTCTCCCGCCGATTTTGCCGTAGGACACAAAAGGCCTGCTCAATCACCCAGAGGTCAATGGCCTCGCCCATCGCATTCTGCACCGCGGTTTCGAAGAGGACGTCGGCGGGCAGCTCTACAACCCCATGGGCTAGACTGGTACGAATTTCGTAGTGCTGTAGGCCATCTTCCTTAAGGCAGGCAATCGCCTGAAATGACAATCTCAATTGATTTTCCTTCAAGGCACGGCGTAGACGCCGTAGAGCGGTCTCGGCTGGAATCTGTAGCGCTGGAATATCGCCGCGGTGGTGGCCCAGGCCGAGATCATGACGCGCGCGCGCGAACACCACATCGGCAGAGGGGATACGCCGGCTCAGTTTGGCGAGACCGATACCACATTTCAGCTCTAGCTGAGGCGGAATCGAAGCAGACACCGTCGATTGCATTGCCAGTTTCACGCGGTCCGTGATCAGGCGGGCGTTGAGGCTGCATTCGTCCAGTAGCAAGACCGCGAACTCATAGTGTTCGCAGTGACACAGCACCGCCTTGTCGGGCAGTGATTTTTCCAGCAGGCGGGCAATATCACTCAGTAGCAGGCTGGCCTCCGATTTTCCTACCCAACTGCGAATCTCGTAGAATTTTTCCAGCTGCAACAGGGCCAGGGTAGCTTCCAGCGGGCCCTGCCGACACCTTAGTAGTGTCTTCTCCACCTGCTGGCCTAGATAATCCTGCTCAAACAGGCCGGTCAGGGGGTCTCGCCGTGGCGTGAGCTGCCCCCTGTTCCTCACTTTCGAATTCGGGCCTTGCCCTGATTCTGCAGATTTTGATTGCGCCATAGGCGATACCCTCTGGGCCCATCCCTACTTGAGGGTAGTACATAATCACCGGGGAAGGGGTTGCGAGGTCAAGCAAGTAAGGAAAAATTAAGCCTAAGTTCTTCAAAAAAACCAAATATATAGGCTAAATGCCGCTAACTAACGCTAACGGGACAGAGAGCACCGTATAACAGGGCTTTGGTAAGAAGGATTTGGATTTTAGGATGACCGCTAATGGCGCGTTGGGCTCCCGTACCCGCCTGCCTTACCGGCTTGCACCTCTGCTGGTAGATTCCTCCAGAAAAACCTGCGTGTCCCCAGAGATACATTCATCTGCGTAGGAAAGAGACAGCCACTAGAGTGTTCTCCCTCGGTCAATCAGTGCTGCGCCTTTATTGCTGCGGCAGAAGGATACGGCATCCCATCGCTTGATAATTCATCGCAAATATTAATGAGTAAGTTAGCTTAGGTGTGAGTCACTCCTGCTAAAAGAACGGCTTCATTCTTATTCTGACCAATGACAATCTTGCGATTCTTAGTAAGGGTCGTAATTCGCTGCGTACCTGGACGAGGGGCAAGCCTGGAAATTGCAGTAAATCCTTTGGATATGTCATCAGATCGGATAATATCTGTTGCCGTTTTTCGGGCGCGTGAGATCCAGGAATTATCGACATCGGCTATGCTAGCTGGCGAGAGGAAATAATGGCGACTTACTCCACGAGTGAATTTAAAAACGGACTAAAAGTTCTGGTAGACGGTGAGCCCTGTTCCATTTTAGAGAATGAGATGGTAAAACCGGGTAAGGGACAGGCCTTTAACCGGGTCAAATTTCGCAATTTGATGAACGGTCGCGTCTGGGAGCGGACCTACAAATCGGGTGAATCCATCGAAGCGGCGGACGTCCTGGAAATAAACATGGAATACCTGTACACAGATGGAGAGTTCTGGCACTTCATGAAAACCGATGACAGCTATGAGCAAGTCGCAGCAGATGCTACCGCCATCGCCGAAGCGAAAAACTGGCTGAAGGAGCAAGACCTGTACACCGTCATTCTCTGGAATGAGGTGCCTATTTCAGTCACGCCGCAAAATTTCGTGGAATTGGAGGTCATCGATACCGATCCTGGCCTGAAGGGGGACACCGCCCAGGGTGGAACCAAGCCTGCGACCCTGAGCTCTGGTGCCGTGGTAAAAGTTCCCCTGTTTGTCAACATTGGAGACGTGCTTCGCGTTGATACTCGCAATGGCGAGTATCAAAATCGCGTTAGCAAGTGAGACGGCCTATGGCGAACTGGCTTCCAGGCGCTTCCCTAGAGAATTTGCGAAAGCGTGCCCAAATGTTGGCAACGATTCGCAGTTTCTTTTCTGAGAAAAATGTTCTCGAAGTAGAAACGCCCCTTCTGGGCCACTCCACGGTGACGGATGTCTATATTCAGTCGCTGCAGCTGAATACCAACATACGAAGCAAGTCGAAAACACTCTATTTGCAGACCTCGCCCGAATACTCCATGAAACGTTTGTTGGGTGCTGGCATTGGTCCGATCTATCAAATCTGCAAGGCGTTTCGGGAGGGGGAGACCAGCATGCGTCACAACCCTGAATTCACCATACTTGAGTGGTACCAGCCAGGATATTCGATGACCGATCTGATGAATGAGGTAGAACAATTACTCTTCGAGCTCCTCGGTTACGAAACAATTTCGCGTTATTCCTACCACGAGGTTTTTCTGGAGAAACTGGATATCGATCCCCACACCATTACGGTGGAAGATCTCGAAGTAGTCACTCGAGAGAGGATAGATATTTACGGCGGAGATCTGGGCAAGACCGACTATCTGCAACTGTTGATGGCCCATGTCATCGAACCGATGCTGGCGGAAAACTTTTTTGTTTATGATTTTCCGGTTGGACAGGAAGCACTGGCCAAATTCGAACTGGATGAGGCGGAAATGACGGTCGCGAAGCGCTTCGAACTGTTTTGCGAAGGCATGGAAATCGCCAATGGTTATTACGAACTTATCGATGCAGACGAGCAGCGTGGTAGATTCGAATCAGATGTGGAGAAGCGCAAAAAACTTAACTTGCCCGTATATATTCCCGATGAGAAGTTGCTGGCGGCGCTGGATGCAGGCATTCCTCAATCTGCAGGTGTTGCTATAGGCGTCGACCGTTTGCTCATGTTGCTGCTTGGGTCTTCGAATATTAGTGACGTAATCAGTTTTACTACCGATTTAAGCTAGAACAAAGGGCAAAATAACCCCCCTGCTCCGAGATTGCGTACCTCCAGGTAAGGCACAATCAACTAAAATAAATAATCACGCACCCCAATTTAACTTAATCTTCCAATTTAGCTAAATATTTCGCGGGGATATCTCAGTCACCGATCCCTATTGATGTGCCTCATCAAGAATTCGATTCTTGTAGAGCTCGCGCAAGCGCATGGTAATCGGTCCGGGCTGTCCATCGCCGATGTCATGGCCATCGATACTAACCACGGCTAATGTAATCGTTGTTGCACTGCTGATGAAGGCCTCATCGGCTTGCAAGGCTTCGGCAACCGTAAAGGCCCTTTGATCTATTTCTATGTCTGCTTTCTCGGCAATTTCGATTAGTGTCCGGCGGCGGATTCCGGGTAGGATCAGGTTGGAAAGTGGCCGGGTAATGACGGTTCCATCTTTAACGATGTAGGCGGTTGAGGTAACCCCCTCGGTTACAAATCCATCTTCCACCATCCAGCCTTCCTGGGCTCCTCGGGAAACTGCATCCTGTTTTGCAAGCACCTGTGCGAGCAGGTTAACGGATTTAATATCACGTCGTTTCCATCTCAAGTCTTCTGTGGTTACCACGGGGATGCCGGTTTCGGCGGCGGGATTATCCAGTAATTCCATAGCCGAAGTGAAAGCCACCAAGGTTGTTGGCGTATCGGCAGGAAAAGAGAAGACCCGGTCCGCAACGCCACGAGTAACCTGGGAGTAGACTGTGCCCTCCCGCAGTTCATTGCGTCGCACTAACTGCTGCATCACCTCGAGATAATCTTGCTTGGTGCAGGGCCAGCTTATGCTCAGTTCACCCAGGCTTCGGTCCAGGCGCTCCAGGAAATACTGTTTGTCGACTACATGCCCGGCAATGACAGGCACTACTTCGTAGACACCGTCGCCAAAAACAAACCCCCTGTCGAATACGGAGATTTTTGCTTCCTCTTCGGGGAGATATTCTCCGTTAACATAAACAATCCTGTTCAAAATATTCCCCATCTCAGCGATTTCGATTCCGCTCTCCATTTGAAGCTTGGCCTAAGCAAATTCTTTGGCGAATTTACTCAGTGCCTCACCATGGAGGCGTTGAACGGTCCATTCCTCTAGTGGTATTGCACCGATGGATCGGTAGAACTGAATCGAGGGCTCATTCCAGTCCAACACCGACCATT
>CAJXIY010000025.1 GCA_913054495.1 uncultured Gammaproteobacteria bacterium
AAGCTTGGAAAATTCAGATATCTGCTGAGAATAATTTTTGTTTAGCTGTGTATAGTTTTTGTCCAGCTGTGCATGAGTCTTGTGAAGCTCGGTTAACTGCTTGCCAAGTTTCTTAGCAGTGCCGGTGATTTCGGCAAGTTCCTTCTCTCGCGCTTGAATCGCCTCGAGGGCAGATTTTACATTGCCTCTTAGCTCGTTGATGCTCCCGGATTGATCCATCGTTCCCAACATCTGATTGACTTCTGCCGCCGACCATCTAGGCAGCCATTTTGCCAAGACTTTTTCCCTGGCCAGCGCATTCGGGTGGCCTGAGGTGTACTGGGCCTGTTCAATATTCACTGCGGTTTCCGATTCACCACCTGCGCGGTAGAAGGCGGTGATACGATCGCTGTGAAGAAAACTGCTGTGTTGTGACACCTGCAACCAGAAATCCCAGTCTTCATAAATTTCCAGGTTCTCGTCAAACTCGCAGCCGTCATGGGATAGCGATGCGGCGAATAGCACGGAATGGATAGGGATAAAATTACTCCGCTTCAACTGCGCCGCACTAAATTCCTGATCGAATACATAGTCCAGGGGTTGACCGGATGAATCTACTTTAAGCGTTGCGCTATAGGCGGCGCGGACCTCCGACTGTTGATCCAACAGGCTAACCAGATTCGCTATATGTTCCCGATCGATCCAGTCATCATCATCGAGGAACATCAGGTAGTCACCGGAAGCCTCAGCCATTCCCACGTTTGCCGCGCGCGATCGCTTCAGGCGCTCGCCCAGAGATACCAGGGTGACGTTTCTACCGGGGCACAAATTTTCATAATCCGTGATGCCCGCACCGAGGGCATCCACCAGGACCAGCTCGATGTTGGAATAGCTTTGATCGGCCACGGATTGAAGGGCCTGTTGTAGTTCAGGTCGAATAATCGTGCGACAGATTACCGAAACGAGTTTTGAATCGGCGCTACCGGCACGAAGCGAATCGTCTGAGGGATTGCTCTGCTTCATTTATACGAATCAAATTGGAGCTGCGGAGAAAGTGATTTAGGAGGAGGATTCATTTGTCGTTGCAGCCTCTGAATAATTAATCAGAGGCTGCCTTGGTGAGTTCTTTATCGATTACCGCACCAATAACTTGTCCAATGAAATCCAGGAACAGCGTATCGAGATTTACATTGAAAAAGTTTTCAGTGTGATTCCCGAACGCAAGTAAAGCCAGTACTTCGCTATTGTTCACGACCGGGCAGAGGGCCGTCGATTTTATCTTGCTGCTATGCTCCGGAAACAAATAGGCCAGTTGTTCATCACTTTGTATGCCGCAGTGTGTCCGTTTCAGGCGGAACACATCGCCGAAATCCTGTTGCAGCTTTTCACTCTTCTCGACCCGTACCGATGGCGATACGCCAAGGTGATTTCTTTCGACCAGGATAATTTCGCAGACATCAATATTGATTTGATTGCTGAGCTGATCTTGCGCCACATTGGCTATTTCAGTGATGCCCTCGGCTCGAAGCAGGGCCAGTACAAGATTGCGAGTAGTGTCGAATAATTGATCGTTATTGCGAGCATTTTCGATCAGGTTGTTGAGCTTCTGCCTGGCATCGATACCACGTTCTCTGAGGATGGTAACCTGTCGTTCTAATAGGGAGATCGCCTTACCGGATTCGTGGGGCAATGAAAGCTCGGCTAACAGGTCGTCCTGCTCGATAAAAAACTCCGGATGAACGCGAAGATAATCGGCCACTTGAGACGAAGACAGTTTACTCTCTTCATTTTCGGCCAGCTGTTCTGCTGCCGAGGCATCCTTACTCATAATTGAACACTCCCCTCATAAACGGTTGTCACCGGCCCGGTCATTAGCACATGAGAATCTTGCTGCCGCCAGTTTACGCTGAGCTGGCCGCCCCTCAACTGCACCTCGACGGTATCATCTAACTGACCCTGTAGGCAACCGGCTACTACGGCCGCACAGGCGCCCGTGCCGCAGGCCCGGGTTTCCCCGACTCCGCGTTCATAAACCCGCAATTTCAGCCTGGATCTGTCCACTATTTGCATGTAACCGACATTAACGCCCTGGGGAAAATCTGGGTGTGCGCCAAGGGCCTCTCCAATATCTTTTACGGCCGTGTTCTCGATGTCTTCAACAATTATTACAGCATGGGGATTGCCCACGGAGAGGGCCGAGAACTTAATATTCAGTTCCCGTCCATCGACCAGCAAGTCTCTGTGGTAGCTATTTTCCTGCACATTTGTATTAAACGGGATTTGAGCCGGAACAAAATCCGGTTTACCCATGTCTACTGTGACTTCTCCATTTTCATTGATGTGTAGTGACAGGACTCGATTGAGCGTTTTCACGCTGATGGGGTTCTTAGTCGACAGGCCCTTATCGTGTACATAACGGGCAAAGCATCTGGCACCGTTACCACAGTGCTCGACCTCGGTGCCATCAGAATTAAAGATTCGGTAGTTGAAATCAACCCCGGCTTCGGTGGGCGCTTCAATCTGCAGTAGTTGATCGAAGCCAATTCCGGTGTGCCGATCGGCCAGTTTTCGTATTTGCGCGGCGCTCAACTCGATGTCATTGGCGAGCAGGTCCAGCACCATAAAGTCGTTACCGAGGCCGTGCATTTTGGTAAAGGAAATTTTCATATTGGGGAGCCTGAGATTGCTTATTGAGGGTTTGTATAGCTTCCGCTTATGTTGCCCCCGAGATTACCATCTATAGGGGCAAACAGGATTCCAGTTCAAGTTGATCGGCAAGAGATTCGCGCCGTCTGACCAGATGAACATTCGACCCATCTACCATAATCTCCGGGGCACGAGGTCTTGAATTGTAGTTGGAACTCATCACAAAACCATAGGCGCCAGCAGAGCGGATCGCCAACAGCTCACTCCCGGCGAGTTGCAATTCTCTATCTTTTCCAAGGAAATCAGCGGACTCGCAAATTGGACCGACAACATCGTAGGTCGCAAATGCACCGCTACTCCGGGTGACTGGAATAATTTCCTGCCAGGCATTGTAAAGGGCGGGCCGCAACAAATCATTCATGGCCCCGTCAACGATGGCGAAGTTTTTATGCTCGCTGCGCTTTACGTATTCAACACGGGTTACGAAGATACCGGCATTGGCAGCGATCGAACGACCCGGTTCTACTATTAATGTCATGTTGCGATCGGCGAGGCGGTTTCGAACGGCAGCGATCAGGTCGGCAGGTTGCGGTGGTTTTTCCTGTTCATGCCCATAGCTCACCCCGAGCCCGCCGCCCATATCGAAATGAGTTAGATGGATATTTTCCGAGCGCAGTCGATCTACTAAAACCAACAGGTGGTCGACAGCATCGATAAAAGGCGCCAGGGAAGTGAGTTGTGAACCGATGTGGCAGTCAATACCCACCACCTCGATGCCTGCTAGTGTTGCTGCTTGTCGATAGACTTCGAGAGCTTGTGCGCTGGCGAGCCCAAACTTGTTTTCCTTCAATCCAGTGGAAATATAGGGATGGGTGCCGGCGTCCACATCGGGATTTACCCGCACGGAAATCTTCGCTTGCAAATTCAACCGCGATGCCACCGCATCGATGCGCGTGAGCTCTGGCGCAGATTCCACATTGAAACAGAAGATGCCGGCTTTCAGCGCCTGCTTAATTTCCACCTCGGATTTCCCAAGGCCTGAGAAGATGACCTTGCCCGGGTCACCCCCGGCGGCAATAATCCGTTCGAGTTCACCTCCGGAGACGATATCGAAACCGGCTCCCAGACGGGCCAGCACGTTGAGCACCGCGAGGTTGGAATTGGCCTTCACCGCGAAACAGATCAGATGTGGCGCTTCACCCAGGGCCGTTTGATAAGCCCGCAGGTGTCGCTCCAGTGTTGCGCGAGAGTAAATGAAGCAAGGCGTGCCATACTCTCGGACGATGTCCGTGACATTGACTTCTTCGGCGAAGAGCGTGTCATCGCGGTATTCGAAATATTCCATTGGTTTCGCTTGGATGTCAGTGAAGAAATGGGGCCTGGTAGCTGGAGACAGCAAATGCCGCCGGCTCGGGTCGAGTGAGTCCGCCCTTCTGGCCGCAGTGGACCATACCCAGGGCCAGCAGCGTGAGCAACAGCATATTCGGCAATTTTTTAGCTGTGAATCTGTTCATGGGCCGATTTCTTCGATGAGACAGGACAGTAAACTGCGAAATAGAGAGGCGGCGATTATAACCCTCAAAACCATATAAACACAGACCCCCAGGCGATGCGGGGGTGAATAAAGCACGGAGAGCGGGAGCGTGACCAAGGTCGTAAATGTGATTTACAGTGTCTGATCTTGAAAAGTCAGCTCAGGTTGCTTATATTTGCCGATCACAATTTTGCTGCCATACATCGACACAGAGTAATACAGCGGTGGTGTATAGTTGAAAGTATCTATCGGGATCCGTAAGTAGATGATTGAAATACGCAATTTGACAAAAAAATTCGGCCGCTTTACCGCGGTCGATAACTTGAGTTTCACGGTGACCGAAGGCGAGGTATTGGGGTTTCTGGGGCCCAATGGTGCTGGTAAATCTACCACCATGAAGGTCATTACCGGCTTCCTGTCAGCTAGCGGGGGCACGGTTATTGTCGATGGTCACGACATCAGCAAAAACCCGATCGAGGTGAAATCACTGATTGGCTATTTGCCAGAAGGCGCTCCCTGCTATGGAGATATGACGACCCTGGCATTTCTAAAGTTTATTGCCAGGATTAGAGGCTATCGCGGCGAGGAAATTGTCGAGAGAGTACAGCATGTAGTCAACGAGGTTGAGCTGCATTCGGTGTGCCAGCAAACTATCGAAACCTTGTCGAAAGGTTTCAGGCGACGGGTAGGCCTGGCCCAGGCAATTATGCACGACCCCAAGGTGCTGATTCTGGACGAACCGACCGATGGCCTCGATCCTAACCAGAAACATCACGTCCGCGAGTTGATTAAGAACCTGGCCCGCGACAAGATTGTCATTATTTCCACTCATATACTGGAGGAAGTCACCGCAGTCTGCAGCCGCGCCATTATCATTGCCGAGGGGCGAATCGTCGCAGATGGAACACCTGCCGAATTGGAATCAAGATCCAAATACCATCATGCGGTTACGGTTAGACTAACCGACGAGTACGACCTCGCTGCAGATCTTTCTGGTCTGGCGGCAGTGAGCGCGGTAGAAAAAGACGGGAGCGAAGAACTCTCCTATACAATTTTGGCTGCCGGCAATACATCAATCTTTGCCCAGGTTTCAGAAATTGCCCAATCGAAGAACTGGCCGATCACTGAGTTTCACGTTAGTCGTGGACGCTTGGAAGATGTGTTCAGATCGGTAACCCAAGCCCAGGGAGGTGAGTAGTGGACAATCTTGGCATTATTTTCAAACGTGAATTGTTCAGCTATTTTGCAACGCCCCTGGCCTACATCTTTATTGTCATATTCCTTATCATGAATGGCATTTTTACATTTGAGCTAGGTGGATTCTACCTTCGTGGTCAGGCGGATTTATTGCCCTTCTTCGGTTTTCATCCCTGGCTCTATCTTTTCATGGTGCCTGCTATAGCAATGACCTTGTGGGCAGATGAGCGCAAGACCGGCACTATTGAATTATTGCTCACTCTGCCCATCAGATTACGGGATGCGGTACTCGCCAAATTTCTGGCGGCGTGGGTGCTGATCGGCATAGCCCTGATGCTAACCTTTCCAATCTGGGTAACAGTGAATTATCTGGGTGATCCAGACAACGGTGTGATACTGGCTGCTTACCTTGGTAGTTGGTTTATGGCCGGTGGATTTCTGGCAATCGGTTCCTGCATGTCGGCGAGTACAAAGAATTCGGTTATTTCTTTCATACTGACTGTCAGCATCTGCTTTCTGTTTGTGGTTATGGGTTCGCCCATACTGTTGGAGTCGTTTCCAGGCTGGATGCCCCAGTTTCTCGTGGATGCGCTTTCGGCAATGGGATTTTTGACACATTTCAATTCTATTTCAAAAGGGGTGCTGGATATCAGGGACGTTCTGTTCTTCGGCGTGTTTATTGCGGCCTGGCTATTGGCTAGCGCAGTCGTCATCGAAATCAAGAAAGCTAACTAGGGAGGCTGCTGAAGATGAATACGAAATCTCTATTTTCCAGCGCCGGTCTAGTTGTCATAGCCCTTGCCCTGATATTTGCCGTGGCCGTCATTAGCTTGTTGCCAGGCTGGCGAATCGATCTGACCGAAGACAATCTTTATTCTCTGTCCGATGGCACAAGAAATATCGTAGCCAGTCTCGAGCATCCAATCGAGCTAATGTTCTTTTATTCTGACAGTGCAATTGAAGACTTACCGCAGATCAGAAGTTACGGCACTCGTGTCCAGGAATTATTGCGAGAGATCGTGATCGCCAGCAATGGTCGCTTGAGTATGAGCGTGATAGATCCGGAGCCATTTTCCGAAGAAGAGGATCTGGCAACTCAATATGGTATCCAGGCAGTGCCGGTAACCCAGGGCGGTGCAGCAATCTACTTCGGCCTGGTGGTTATTCAGAATGACGTCGATGGCGACAATCCGTTCGCCTTGCCGGTGATGCAAACCATGCCACTGATTCGTCCGGACCAGGAACAATTCCTGGAATACGAATTCCTGAAGCTGATCACCAGAGTTGGTAATCCCGATGTGCCGGTGGTGGGTTTACTGACTGAACTGGATATCGATGGTGGCTTTAACCCCATCATGGGCCAGGCGACTCAGCAGTGGATGGTGATGGATTTCATTCGTCAACTCTATGAAGTCAGACGCGTCGACATCGCCGCCGCTGACATCGATGAGGACATCGATATTCTAATGATCGTCCACCCTCAGGATCTTTCACAGCAGATGCTCTATGCCATCGATCAGCACGTCATGCGCGGCGGTAAGACCATGGTCTTCCTGGATCCCAGTGCGGATTCTATGGTGACACGATCTCCCCAGGGTAATCTGATACCGGCCGGAATGAGCTCCGACCTGCCTGGACTATTGGCGGCGTGGGGCGTCGCCTATGCGAGTGATAAGGTACTTACCGATAGCGATCTCGCCTTGCGCGTGCGGATGGGACAGAACCAGCAGCCAGAATCACATCTTGGCATGCTGGGTGCGCACCGCGACAACCTGGCAGGGGACGATATCATCACCAATCGCCTGGAAACGATTAACTTCTCTTCTAGTGGTGCCATCGCAGCCGCAGAAAATGCCAGCACCGTCTTCGAGCCGCTGATTCAATCTTCCACTAACGCCATGCTGATGGACGCAGGCTTTCTGGAAGATGTTACTGATCCCTCAATTCTATTCGATGAGTTTGTTTCGGCGCAGCAGAGTTTTGTGATCGCGGCCCGAGTCTCTGGCGTAATTGACAGCGCATTCCCGGATGGACGGCCTGTCGACGAAGAAACGGAAGTTGAAGCAGCCGAGGAAACGGATGTTGAAGTTGCCGAAGAAACAGAAGTTGAAGCTGCCGAAGAAACAGATGATGAAGAATCGCAGGTGGATGATACCGATTCTGTGGATGTCATTGCGGCCGATGCCAGTACCGGGGTTGACGATGATCCCGGGGTTGAAGAAGAATCTCCCGGCGCCGACCACATCGTCAGTTCCAATGGCGAGGTCAACATCGTGATATTTGCTGACACCGATATGTTGAGTGATCGACTCTGGGTTCAGGTTGCACAATTCCTTGGTCAGCGCATCCCCCAGCCATTCGCGAACAACGGCGATATCGTCATAAACACCCTGGACAATCTTAGTGGCAGTGCCGACCTGGTGAGCATAAGAAGCCGTGGTACTTATTCACGGCCCTTTACCAGGGTCTTGAATCTACAGCGGGAAGCTGACGACAGATTGCGCATCGAAGAGTCCGGACTGCTAGATAGGTTGACGGAGACAGAAGAGGCCCTGACTGAGCTAAATCAAACCGAAGACGGTGAACTCGTCGGCCAGATCGCTCCCGAGATTCAGGCAGAGATAGATCAGTTCAATGCCGAACTGCTGGATACGAGGCGGCGCTTGCGAGATGTGCGGTTTCAACTAACCGAGGATATAGAGCAACTTGGCGCTACCCTGAAGGCCATCAACACAGGCTTGATTCCGATATTGTTAACCCTGCTATTACTGGGCGCGAGTTACTTGCGCGCACGACGTCACAGATTTGTAAATCAAGCTGGCTAGTCAGATTCGGTGCTGGGTGGCTTACGGGGCAGTTCTACTGTGATATGAGTGCCGGTGCCGAGTTCACTCTCGATGGTCAGACTGCCACCGTGTGCCTGTGCGATCAAACGGCACAGGTAAAGCCCCAGACCGAAGCCACCAGTACCCCGCGCCCTTGAGCTGTCTGCTCTGTAGAAAGCCTCGCTGATCTTCGATAGGTGTTCCGCTGCAATGCCTTCACCCTGATCTATTATTTCCAGTATGGCCCGGTCACCGACGAAGCTAACTTTGACTTCGATCGGGTTCTCTTCTCCGTGGCGAATCGCATTGCTCATGAGGTTGGTTAGTAATAAACGGATGCGAAGCTTATCGATGTAAAATTCTTCATCCACCGCAGGGATGCTAATCTTAAATCCACCTGTGTAGTTTTCATATTGCCCGGTTACGAACTCAACGAATTCAGCGAACTGCACGGGCTCTGAAATCAGAATGGAATGTTCATCGTTGAGGCGCTCGGCTTCAATCAGGTCGGAGATCAGTAGTTCAATCTCATTAATGTCTTCACCTAACTGTGTCTTCTCCTCGCTGGGAGGCATGAACTCCAACCGCAGTTTGGCTTTGGTGATAGGTGTTCTTAATTCGTGACTGATTGCGAGTAGAAGTTGGCGCTTTGCCTCCAGCATGGACTGCAGTGAGTCGGCCATGTGGTTGATGCTTTCGGTAAGTTCTCCGAGTTCATCCTGACGATTTATTTTCACACGGTAACTAAGATCGCCCTTGCGTATGCGTTCTGCTCCTCGTCGTAGTAGTCGTATGGGATCCAGTAACCTATTCACCATATAATAGTTGAGGAAAAGAATGAATGCGGCAAACGCCAATCCAGCGTAAATAACTACAGAACTAAAAACATTATTCCCGACGGAGTGTTGGTACAGATAAAAGAGGTAACCGCCGCGCTGCACCATGATGATTTGTTCACCGTTAACGGTCCTCACTTGCGCATCGGCGGTAAGTGTCCGATCGAACACGGAACCGTCGACATCGAGACGACTATCCATGTCAGAACTCCAGCGCATGATCGGGTTGCGAATATTTATGCTCCAGCCCAGTTCTCCAGCCAGCCGCATGGCATTGCCCAGATTCGGTGGAGTACCGATGTCTTCGATTACATCCTCGATGTTCCGGGTAAAATAGTCCGGTATGGTTTCAATAGTACTGTTGCGTTGATTGATAGTTTGTAGGGAAACTGAAATAACGACGAAAAACAGAACAACTGTTATGCCGAAAATCAGAGCCAATCGAACAAACAGTGAGCGTTTTACGTTCTGTAGCAGTGGAGTCATATCCGCTCGCCGACAAAAGTATAACCACGCCCCCAGACGGTTTTTATAAACCGTGGTGTTTTGGACGTGTCTTTCAACTTGTGTCGCAAGCGGCTAACCAGGGTGTCGACGGCTCTGGAAAATAGTTCTGCATCTATTCCGCGCAGGTGATTCATCAACTCATCGCGGGTAAATGTTTTATTAGGAAACTGCATAAACAGGGTAAGAAGCTCGTATTCCATGGTCGTGAGATCCAGTACTTCACCGTCCAGTTTTACTTCACGTCGAGGCACTTCTACTTCAAGGCCTTTGATTGCCTTGATGTCCCGCATGTTATTGTCATCGCTGCTACGCCGTAGAATATTATGGATGCGCGCAACCAATTCCCTCGGCTCGAATGGTTTCGGCAGATAATCGTCCGCACCCAGCTCCAGGCCGACGATACGGTCGGTTACTTCGGCGTGAGCGGTTAACATTAGGATGGGCAGTTGACCGTAGATAGACGACTTGGCACGGATCTCCCTGCAGATTTCGAAACCGTCTTTCTCCGGCAACATGACATCGAGAATCAGCAAGTCCGGCTTGATCTTCTTCAGCATTTCGAAACCCCTGCTTGGCTTCAATGCCACATGGACATTCATGTCATAGCGTTCGAGATACTGGGTGAGCAGTTGCCCCAGCTTCTCGTCATCATCGATGATCAGAATTTGCTTCATTGTTAAATCCGGATGCTTCCTGTCAGGCGCGGTTTGAGTGTGGATTACCTCGAGACTCGGGCAATAGTACGAATTCAATCTGATGAAATCAATTCTGTAGTACCATGTGCCGCTTTCATGCCGCGACGGGATGGAGAAGAAACCCGCCAAGGCATTGATTTCACTTAACAATATGTTACAGATAAAAGGCGGGCCCCAGTCGACATTGCATCGAACCAGCATTGCTGTAATACGGCACGCGCGGATCTCCTTGATGGATAAGAGCACTGGGCCAACAAAATGATAGCGCTTAACAACATTATGCTCATGCGGGGTACGCAAATCCTGTTGGAGGATGTCAGCCTGGTGGTGCATGACGCCCAACGCGTAGGCATCATCGGTAGAAACGGCTGCGGCAAGACTAGCCTGTTTCTGGCCCTGGCCCAGACGGTCCCCCTCGAGCGTGGCGAAATCAAGATGCCAACGGGCCTGCGTCTGTCGATGATGGATCAAGAGACCCCAGGCAGCGAGAGAACCGCCCTGGAATTTGTGCTAGATGCCCATGTCGCATTCAGGAAACTGGAGGCCCAACTGGCACAGGCCGAGCGTGATGGCGATGATAATCAGATGGCGAAATTGCACAGTTCCCTGGATGATATCGATGGCTATAACATCAGCAATCGAGCCGAACAACTACTTTCCGGCCTGGGTTTCAGCATCGCCGAATTTACCAATCCTGTCAGCAGTTTTTCCGGTGGTTGGCGGGTCAGGCTTAACCTGGCAGCGGCCCTGATGTGTCCCTCGGATTTGTTGATGCTAGACGAGCCGACCAATCACCTGGATCTAGAGGCCACAGTTTGGCTTGAGCAATGGCTGCAACGCTACCAGGGGACACTGCTGCTGATTTCCCACGATCGAACTTTTCTCGATGCGGTGATCGACAACGTGATTCACTTCGAGGGCCGTAAACTAATTCCCTACAAGGGCAATTACAGTGCCTTCGAGAAGCAGCGCGCGGCGAAGATGGCGCTGCAGCAAGCCATGTTTGAAAAACAACAGAAGCGAAAGTCACAGATCGAGGGCTTCGTACGTCGATTTCGCTACAAGGCTTCGAAAGCGAAGCAGGCCCAGAGCCGACTGAAGGAGCTCGAGCGTATGCAGGACATCGCCCCTGCCCACATAGACTCCCCGTTTCGCTTTGAGTTTCCGACCCTGGGGCAGCTGCCATCATTTCTGATGCAGATAGAGAATCTGGTGATTGGTTTCGATTCACCCCTGGTCACGAAGATGAACCTTGGCATACGGTCCGAGTCGAGGATCGGCCTGCTGGGCTTTAATGGCAGTGGGAAATCCACATTTCTCAAGGTGTTGTCAGCACAAATGCAGCCATTGGCAGGCAGTATTATCGAGGCGAAAAAGCTCCGCGTTGGCTACTACGCGCAGCACCAGGTAGATGCCCTGGATCAACAGTCAACACCCGTCAAGTTGTTGCAGGCCCTGGATGCAAAAAGCAGCGAGCAACAGATACGAAATTTCCTCGGCGGCTTCGATTTTCGCGGTTCCCGAACCGACGAGATTGTCAGCAATTTCTCTGGCGGTGAAAAAGCCCGACTGGCCCTGGCTAAGGTAACCTGGCTCAAGCCCAATCTGCTGCTGCTGGATGAACCAACCAACCACCTGGATCTCGATATGGTTCATGCCCTAACGGTCGCTCTGCAGGAATACCAGGGCGCGATGATCGTGGTGTCTCACGACCGCCACCTGCTGACGAATACCGTGGACGAGTTTTATTCGATCCACCAGGGCCGCTTTACCGAATTTAAAGGGGATCTACACGACTATGAGAAGTGGCTGAGTCAAGGCGCTGGCGCCGATACCCCAGCCAACACCAATGAAGCTACCTCTGGCAAAGTTAAAATGGACAAGAAAGAGCAACGCCAGTTGGCTGCCGCGAAAAGGGGAGAATTGGCTCCTCTACGAAAAAGAGAGAAACGACTGGAAAAGCAATTGGACAAATTGCAGGCTCAGCTCCACAACATCGAACAATCACTGGCCGATGAATCTCTTTACAGCGAGGCACAAAAAGGCACGCTAAGCGATATCCTGCAAAAACAGGGACAATTGAAATCACAGCTCGAACAGAACGAGGAGCTATGGCTGTCTACTCAGGAAGACATACATCAGCTTCAGAGCTAATTGGTATTAGGCCAGGTGATGGCTGCGAGGATCGCACTGGGTTGGAGGGTACGGTAGCGCAGCGCGCCGTCACTGAAATCTTCCGTTTCGAGCCTATATAGGAGAATGCATATCCGCGGTCAAGCAAAAGCCGTGATCCGCGACGCGAGTCTATGTGCAAGTTTCGCCGATATTGTCGTATTCCGCAGTCATACCAGCGCTCTTTGCAATGGAATGGAATTAATCTGGATAAATCCTTCAGCGGCTGTGCATACTAGCATTGTCGGGTTTAGTGTAGTGTGACAGTTAATGAGTCGCTTGTGTCAAGCGATATTGAAGCTTGAATTTGGACAGACTGGTCCCATTTTGATAACCATGATGGAATTTATTTTCCTAGCTGGAACAGGTTCGTATCGATGAAAAATTGGCTGATATTGTTCTTTGGTCTGGCTGCAATGGCGGCGCCGATTGTAAGCATTGCCCAGGTGCAAGACTACAGTCAGTTCAAGACCGATGACGAAGCAAACAATATCGAGGTCTTCAAGCAGGCCAGCCCCTCAGTGGTGAATATCACCAATTCACGACTGGTCCGTTCTAACTATTCACTGAATCCGCAGGAAGTGCCACAGGGTAGTGGAACCGGCTTTGTCTGGAGCGAAGATGGTTACATCGTGACCAATTATCACGTCGTACAACAGGCAACTCGGGTCACAGTTACCCTGCGGGACGGCAGTAGCTATGACGCCATCGCCATAGGATTCGATCCCGACAAAGATCTTGCCGTGCTGAAGATCGACGCGCCCGACGTGAAACTTGTGCCAATAGTACCCGGGGATTCGTCGCTACTGGAGGTGGGTCGAAAAGTTATCGCAATCGGTAACCCCTTTGGGCTGGATACCACCATGACCGTGGGTGTGGTGAGCGCACTGGGCAGGGAGATCGATTCCGTAAGTCGGCGCAAGATACGTGATGTGATACAGACCGATGCCGCCATCAATCCAGGCAACTCCGGCGGGCCCTTATTGAATTCCCTCGGGCAGCTGGTGGGCGTCAACACCGCCATATACAGCCCCAGCGGCGCCAGCTCCGGCATCGGCTTTGCGATTCCGGTTAATACCGTGAAGCGCATCGTGCCCGAACTGATTGCCCACGGTCGCGTGCAAACACCTATTCTCGGCATTACCAACATTCCGCAGCCTGATCGCTACCGTAAGCTCTGGAATATTGAGGGCGTGATTGTGTTGGATGTGGTGGATGGAACCGATCCACAACGTTTGGGCATGCGCGGCCTGTCTCGATCCCGACGCGGTAGCATTCAGCTAGGTGACGTGATCATAGAAATAGATGGCCAGGCCGTGGCTAACGAAGATGATTACGCCAATATTATGGAGCAGCATCGGGCCGGCGATGTGGTGAGAGTAAAGACGCGGCGCGACAACGGCCTGGTCGAATATGACATCGAACTACAGGCGCGGCCGAATCGATAAACCGGCAGACGCTGTGGGCTACCGTTTATCCAAGACTGCCCGGGCATTCGCTACAGCTGTCAGCACCTGCTTCGGGGCGGTGCCACCGAGGTGGTTGCGCGCGTTCACAGATCCCTCCAGTGTGAGCACCTCGAAAACATCGTCTGCAATTAAGGACGAGAATTTCTGTAAATCCTGCAACGGCAATTCTGCCAGGTCTTTGCCCTGTTCGATCCCGTATGCTACCGCCTTGCCCACCACCGCGTGAGCATCCCTGAATGGCAGGTCCTTCATCACCAAATAGTCCGCCAGATCTGTGGCTGTCGCATAGCCCTGCTTGGCAGCGTTGTACATTGTGTCCCGCTTACAGATTATCGCCGGTACCATTTCGGCGTAGGCGTGGAGGCAATCTTTCACCGTATCCAGCAGGTCGAATACAGGCTCCTTATCTTCCTGGTTATCTTTATTATATGCCAGCGGCTGGGATTTCATCAGGGTGAGCAATGACATCAGGTGGCCAAGCACCCGGCCGCTTTTGCCTCTAACCAGTTCCGGCACATCGGGATTCTTTTTCTGGGGCATTATGGATGAACCGGTACAAAATCGGTCCGGCAATTCGATGAATGAAAATTGCGTGGAAGTCCAGAGCACTAATTCTTCAGAGAATCTGGACAGGTGTATCATCAGGATGCTGGCGAACGCAGCCAACTCGATCGCAAAATCTCTATCGCTAACCGAGTCTAGGGAATTGTTGGTCGGCCTGTCGAAGCCCAACAAGGATGCGGTATATTCTCTATCGATAGGATAACTTGTGCCCGCGAGTGCGGCGGCGCCAAGCGGGGACAAGTTTACTCTTTTACGACAATCCAGCAATCTTGAATGGTCGCGTTCCAGCATCTCAAACCAAGCCAGCATGTGGTGGCCGAATGTCACCGCCTGGGCCGTCTGCAGATGAGTGAACCCGGGCATAATGGTGCTGGCTTCCTGCTCCGCCAGGCCCACCAGCGCAGATTGTAATTGGTTAATCAGCTTCTCAATCTGGTCAATCTCGTCCCGCACATAGAGTCTGAGATCCGTGGCGATCTGATCGTTTCTGGATCTCCCGGTGTGGAGTTTCTTGCCCACATCCCCGATACGGTCTGTCAGGGCTGCCTCTATGTTCATATGAACATCTTCCAAAACAACTGACCATTGGAATTTCCCCGCGGCGATTTCCTGCCTGATGGATTCCAGACCGTTGACTATCTGTTTGCATTCACCGGCGCTGAGAATGTTGGCCTTGAGCAACATTTTTGCGTGGGCGACGGAGCCATCGATATCATGATGATAAAGGCGTTGGTCAAATGTCACCGAGGCAGTAAAGCTTTCCACGAAGGCATCTGGGCTGCCCGAAAAACGGCCAGCCCAGGGTTTACTCGGTTTGTTGTCGTCACTCATAGCAAATCCACGCCGGTTCAGGCTGGTTTATTCTCATTTTTCGATCTACTCTCGCCACTACATTAAAGAGGCCAGCTAGCGATTGGGGGCCGATTATAGCAGGATAGTCAGGCGCATTATAATTACCGCCAGAGTCCGTAATCACTGCGCTGAAACGGGACAAGTAGGACAAAAATGCCGTAAACTGGCCCGAAGCTTCCCTCGCTCTGAGATCAACACCCATCACGAGCGATCCCGATTAATCAGGCAGGCAGAGAAACGTTCAATCCCGATGGCCACCAGAGTGCTAAGAATCGCAACCCGAAAGAGTCCCCTGGCACTGTGGCAGGCCAATTATGTCAAGCAAGCCCTCGAGCGGGACCATGACGAGCTGGAAGTAGAACTGGTAAGTATGACGACCCGGGGCGACAGGATTCTCGACACACCACTGGCTAAAGTGGGTGGCAAGGGATTGTTCGTTAAAGAGTTAGAAACCGCGCTGCTCGAAGGCCGTGCCGACATCGCTGTACACTCCATGAAAGATGTACCCATGGATTTTCCTCCCGGTCTCGGTCTCGCCATCATTTGTGAGCGAGACGATCCCGCGGATGCCTTCGTATCCAATAACTATGCCGACCTCGCCTCGCTCCCGCAAAAGGCCAGAGTAGGCACGTCCAGTTTTCGGCGACAGTGTCAGTTAAGAGAGTTACGTCCCGATCTTGAGATCGTGGACCTGCGCGGTAATGTAGGAACCCGACTGGGCAAGCTCGATGAAGGTCAGTTTGACGCTATTATTCTGGCGGCGGCAGGACTGCGTCGTCTGCAATTAGAAATGCGCATTCGACAACGTCTGGCGTTCGAAGACTGTCTTCCAGCTGGCGGTCAGGGTGCCGTAGGCATCGAGTGCCGTACCGAAGACCTGGATACCTTGAAGCTGATTGATAACTTGCATCACCATCCTACCGCAGCCCGGGTATTGGCTGAACGGGCAGTCAATGCTTGCCTGCAGGGCGGCTGCGAAGTACCAATCGCCGCCTTCGCAGAACTGGAAGGTGCAGAAGAAGAAATTCTCCATCTTCGCGCCCTGGTGGGTAACCTCGCAGGCACACAAATCATTCGCAGCGAAATCAGAGGTGATCGTCACCAGGCCGAGCAACTGGGCATCAGCGTTGCCAATGATTTACTTTCTCAGGGTGCTGCAGAAATTCTTGCCGCGCTTTCTACTTGACCATTGACTAATGGCCACTACTTCCCTGACCACTCTAAACGTCCTTATCACTCGGCCCATTGAGCAACAACAGATTCTCAAGGACGCCATTAGCAGCCGTGGCGGTGGGGTAACACAGATGCCGCTGATCGAAATCAAGCCCTTGCAGAGAACGGCTTCCAAGCCGGCGCTAGAGAGCAAGATCCAGCACCTGGATAGCTATCACATTTTGATTTTTGTCAGCAGTAACGCCGTGCAATATGCGGCGACATGGATTAATGACTATTGGCCCCGCTTCCCTGCCGGCGTCGCCGTGATTGCGATAGGGCCGACGACGGCCCAGGCCCTATCTGCCCGATTCGGCTGTGAGGTGGTTCATTCTCCAGCCGGCATGACCTCCGAAGATTTGCTGGAACTGCCCGAGTTGAAACGGGTGAAGGGAAAGCGCATCGGTATTTTTCGCGGCCAGGGGGGGCGTGATTTGCTTGCCGACACCCTACGCTCTAGGGGTGGGGAGATCGACTACCTGGAAGTCTATCGGCGTCTGTCGGTTCACTACGATGCCAAGGAGTTTTGCGCGAGCCTACGAACCGAAGCCGTTAACGTGCTCACGATTACCAGTGCAGAATCACTGTTTAAACTGGACTCGCTAGTCCGCGATAACAAAGAGGAATGGGGTCTGATACCATTGCTGGTGCCCTCGGCTCGGCTTGCGCAACAGGCAGAGCAATCTGGATTTGGCCATGTCATTAACACCGAAGGCGCCGACACCATGTCATTCGTTGCAGCGCTGGAGTTATTAGCCGACAAGATCAGATAAGCGAGAACCTCATTTATGAGTACATCTCGGGGCGACTCACGATGTGCAATAATTTGAGGCCCTCACGTCAATCAAGCAGAAGGCAAGGCAGTGTCAGAATCCTCGGAAACGCCGAAAATACTCGAGCAAATGTCGAAAAGTAATTCGGCCAAGGCTCGTGGTCGCAGCAGTCGACAGCAACAAAACGCCAGGCGCCGGATTGCGGTAATCGTCGCGCTGTTTCTTCCGGTATTGGCGGGAGTTTTGTTTCTGGCTTATCAGCAGCGCTTGTCCCAGGTCGGCTTGAGCGCACTGCGGCAAGAAAATCAGCAGCTTAATCTCACATTGTCTTCACAGACTACGCAGTTGCAACAACTGCAGCGTGACCTGGCGGAAGCTCCACAGGCAGTACCCGTCGACGAGTCATCGCTGCGGCAGCTGGAATCAAATTTCGATGCCGAGATAGGCCGACTACGACAACAACTGGCGGCAGTTCAGAGCCAACAGCTAAGTACGGCGGCCGAACCCAGCCTGGACTGGAAGCTGCAGGAAGCCGAATACCTATTGGGCCTAGCGAGTCAGAAACTGCTGTTGGAGGCCGATACCAGGTCTGCGATTGCATTGCTGGAAGATGCAGATGCGGGACTGCTTGCATCCGGTAATAACAGAGTGTACGCCACACGCGAGGCGATCTCTGCCGAATTATTGCAACTTCGAAATGTCGAAGCCATCGATCGGCAGGGCTTGTACCTACATATCGGCATCCTCGCCACCCAGTTGGCCAATGTGGAGATGCTGAGTTCCATGCGGCAGAATTTTGAAAATCGTCGCGCCCGGGAGGCGCAATCGGTGGAAGTAGGAACCAGTAGCGGCTCCGATTCCGCAGCCACGGGATGGCTGGATGCCAGTCTCGATTTTCTCGGCTCCGTGTTTGTCTGGCGCAAGCGGCAAGAATCGTCAGTGGCGATGTTGGCGCCAGGGTCTGAAAGTGTCATAAGGCAAAATTTGCAACTCATGCTGGAGCAAGCCCAGCTCGCCTTATTGATGCGAGACAATGAGGTCTATCAGCGCAGCCTGGGGAAATGCCTGGAATGGATTCGCCTTCATGTCGCTACCGATACACCAGCGGCACAACTTGTGGTAGATGGATTGCTCGAGCTGAGAGCAATGGATATCGACCCGCTGCTACCATCGCTTGGTCAATCCCTCGATTCGATCAGGCAAGTCATCGCCAGTGGGCGACCAGCAGGCCTATGATCAAGTTGTTTATATACAGTTTGCTGGCGATCACGGTGGGCTTGGTGCTGTCGCTGTATTCGGGTTTCCCCGGCGATCCGGGTTATCTGCTGATTGCCTTCGGCGACTATACTTTTGAAACCAGTCTGTTTGCCCTGCTGGCTACTGCGGCGTTGCTGTACGTGCTGCTGCGGGCAATCTTGCTGGTTTTCCACTGGATAAATCCCTGGCATCTGATTCGTTATGGCCGTAACTACTCCAGGCAACGCAAGGCCAGGGCACGCAGTAAGAGCACAGAAGGCCTACTGTATTTCATCCGTGGCAATTGGCAGTCGAGTTACAGTTTGCTCAGCAAGAGTACGAATGATGCCGACGCGACCGTAGTCAATTATCTCATAGCCGCCTACGCTGCTTACGAGATGGGCGACAGAGAGTCGTGGATGCAGTGGCTGCAAAAAGCAGAAGAGGACTATCCTTCCGCCCGTTCGACGGTAAACTCACTTAAGGCGCAATTGCTATTCAAGTCGGATCAGCTGGAGCAATGTCTTGCCGTGCTGGAACAACTGAAGAAGAGCTCGCTTAACGATGCGACCTTGCTGCAGCTTTTGAAAAAAGTGTATGTGAAGTTGGAAGACTGGGAAAAGCTCGGCGCCCTGCTGCCAACGCTGGAAAAGTTGAAAATTATTGATAAGGCTGAAGTAGAACAAATTCAGAAAAGGGTTTTTGTTGAAGAGTTATATGCTTCGCCTGCTGACGATAGTCCTGAAGGATCGAGAGTAGATACGGTTGCCCGGCTATTCAAATTGTGGAAGAAAGCGCCGTCTCGCTACAGATCAGATGAGAAGGTGGTAAAACACTACACCGAGCTTTTAATTAAGTTCGGAGAAAAAGAAGAGGCGTCAAAGGTCATGGAAGCCGCTCTGTCTCGTAACTGGAATGACGCGGTGGTACTGCGTTATGGCGAGCAGGACCTGGGTACGAACCCGCAGCAGTTAATCCATGCCGAAGGCTGGCTCAAGGCTCGGCCTGCCAATGCTGCACTATTTCTCAGTCTCGGTCGGATCTGCATGCGTAATCAGTTGTGGGGGAAAGCGAAGGACTATTATCGTGCCAGTATCAAAATGTCGCCTAGCGCCGAGGCCTATGGCGAACTGGGCCGCCTGTTAAAACATCTGGGTGAAGTTGAAGCTGGTGAGGAGTCCCTGAAAAACTATAGTGATCTAATCGGCGTAGATTTACCGGAGCTGCCGCTGCCTTCCCCGACCAAGGTGACTCATTGAGCTGGCGATCCTGGTCCGCTTTTTAGGGCACCGCTGAGATATTACTGCATTGTTCAGAGCTGCCTTAAGTGTCGCGGTTATGAGTCCTTGTCGATTCCTAGTTCCTGCCACAGACCGTCGATGCGTTTCTTTACCTCATCGCTCATGGCGATAGTTGTCCCCCATTTTCTCTGAGTCTCGCCTGGCAATTTGTTGGTAGCGTCCATGCCCATCTTCGAGCCGAGGCCGGAAACCGGTGAGGCAAAATCAAGATAGTCGATGGGCGTGTTTTCGATGAGTACCGTATCTCTTGCCGGGTCCATGCGCGTCGTAATCGCCCATATCACGTCCTCCCACTTTCTGATATCCACGTCATCATCCACTACCACCACAAATTTTGTGTACATAAACTGGCGCAGGTAAGACCACACACCCATCATCACGCGCTTGGCGTGACCTGGATATTGTTTCTTCATGCTGACGATTGCCATGCGATAGGAACAACCCTCCGGCGGCAAATAGAAATCGGTAATTTCCGGGAATTGCTTTTGTAGAATCGGTACGAATACTTCGTTGAGAGCGACCCCCAGCATCGCAGGCTCATCCGGCGGTCTGCCGGTGTAAGTGCTGTGATAGATAGGATCTTTCCTGTGAGTTATTCGTTTCACCGTGAACACCGGAAATTTTTCGACCTCGTTGTAGTAACCGGTGTGATCGCCATAGGGTCCCTCGTCAGCGATCTCGTCTGCCTCAATCACTCCTTCCAGAACGATCTCCGCGCTGGCAGGAACCTGCAAATCATTGCTCAGAGATTTAACCACTTCAGTCTTACTGCCGCGCAATAAACCTGCGAACGCATATTCAGACAAGGTGTCGGGTACTGGCGTCACCGTCGCCAGGATGGTTGCCGGATCGGCACCAATCGCAATCGAAACTGGGAAACCCTCACCGGGATGTCTTTGCTGCCACTCCTTGAAATCGAGGGCGCCACCACGATGGGAGAGCCAGCGCATGATCAATTTGTTCGGAGATAACAGTTGCATGCGGTAAATGCCAAGATTCTGTCTTTCTTTCTCCGGTCCCCGGGTAATGACCAGGGGCCAGCTCACCAGCGGTGCCACATCACCTGGCCAACAGGTCTGAATCGGGAAAATCCCCAGATCCACATCGGCTTCGTCTATTATCACTTCCTGACAGGGCGCGGATTTTTTTACACTTGGAGCAAGGTTGAGGACACTCTTGTAGCTCGGCAGACTCTGCCACAGGTCCTTCCAGCCACTGGGGGGTGTGGGTTCTTTTAGAAATGCCAGCAACTTGCCAACATCCCTCAGGCCGGAAATATCTTCCTGTCCCATTGCCAGCGCAATGCGCCGGGTATTGCCAAATAAATTGGCCAATAGCGGCATGGATGAACCTTTCAACCTTTCAAACAACAGGGCGGGACCGCCAGCGCGGAGGGTGCGGTCGCTGATTTCGGTTACTTCAAGGTAGGGGTCGACTTCGGTTTGAATACGCTTTAACTCACCCTCATCCTCGAGTAGTTCGATGAAATCTCGCAAATCCCTGAATGACATAAATTTAATTCTTGCTTGGCGGAGACTGAGGAGAGCAGTGTTGCGGTTCTAAATCTATTTACGCTTCATGGAATTAAAAAATTCTTCGTTAGTCTTGGTGTCCTTAAGCCGGTCCAGAATAAATTCTGTAGCTTGCACATCTTCCATGGAGCTAAGCAACTTGCGTAGAATCCACATGCGTTGTAATTCTTCTTCTGTGGTCAGCCGTTCTTCTTTTCGAGTGCCGGAGCGACGCACGTTAATAGCGGGGTAGATTCGTTTCTCTGCGGCCTTACGATCCAGATGCAATTCCATGTTACCCGTGCCTTTGAATTCTTCATAGATCACTTCGTCCATCTTGGAACCGGTTTCGATCAGGGCGGTGGCTATGATTGTCAGGCTACCGCCTTCTTCAAGATTACGAGCCGCACCAAAAAACCGTTTTGGTCTCTCCAGTGCATGTGCATCGACACCACCGGTCAATACTTTGCCGGATGATGGCACAATCGTATTATAGGCTCGTGCCAGTCGGGTAATGGAATCCAGCAGGATAACTACGTCTTCCTTGTGCTCAACCAGGCGTTTGGCTTTCTCGATCACCATCTCGGCAACCTGGACATGACGTGACGGGGGTTCATCGAAGGTACTGGCAACCACTTCGCCTCTGACCGAGCGCTGCATTTCTGTTACTTCTTCCGGGCGTTCATCGATCAGCAGGACGATGAGTCGACACTCGGGATTATTGCGGGTAATTGACTGCGCCATGTTTTGCAGAATCAGAGTCTTGCCCGCTTTCGGTGGTGATACGATTAAACCACGCTGACCTTTACCGATTGGTGCTATCAGGTCAATGACCCGAGCGCTAAGATCTTCGGTGCTGCCATTGCCAATTTCCAAGAGCATGCGTTCATCGGGGAATAGGGGGGTAAGGTTTTCGAAGAGAATTTTGTGTCTGGAGCCATCGGGCTTGTCAAAATTGACTTCGCTTATTTTGAGCAGGGCAAAATAGCGTTCGCCGTCCTTCGGTGGCCGTATCTTTCCAGCTACGGTATCGCCGGTACGCAAGTTGAAGCGGCGTATCTGGCTTGGTGACACGTAAATGTCGTCGGGGCCGGCCAGATAGGAGGAATCCGCAGATCTTAAAAATCCAAAGCCGTCCTGCAAAATTTCCAGCACACCATCGCCATAAATATCTTCACCGTTCTTGGCATGTTTCTTCAGGATAACGAAAATAATATCCTGTTTGCGTGTTCGTGAAACGTTTTCCAATCCCATGTCATGTGCTGTGGTGACAAGTTCGGCGATTGGTTTTTGCTTGAGTTCGGTCAAATTCATGATGAATAATCTTCTTGAGGAGTTTTCGGGTTAATTGCGCTGGATTGTGATCAGGCCGCCGAAATAGAGCGGGCATCCACGTTCGAGCATCATAGGAATCTAAGGATTAAATTTAGAGAATTGGTTTTTGGGTTAAAGGGATTTTAGGTTTTATGTTTAAGGCGTTGTACTAAAAATCTGAAACCTCACGTGTCACGAAAAATTTCAGAGACTTACAAGTATCCAGAAAAGAGTTCAGAAAAATCGATTTGAATTTTTGGCTTTTGGTTAAATCAGAGAATTCCACGTATCGTGGCATCTCGTAGATAGGTGAGATGCCACATTAAACGCAATTTAAATCACGCTGTCAATAAAAGCGGACAACTGAGATTTCGAAAGTGCACCAACTTTGGTGCCGGCGACGTCACCGTTGTTAAAAATAATTAGAGTCGGAATGCCCCGAACGCCATATTTTGGTGCAGTCTCGGCGTTTGCATCCACATCCATTTTGCAGATTTTCATCTTACCGTCGTACTCTTGAGCCAGCTCTTCCAGCACGGGGGCAATCATCTTGCAGGGCCCGCACCATTCCGCCCAGAAGTCCACTAAGACGGGGCCTTCTGCCTTTAATACATCTTGTTCGAAACTATTATCCGAGATGTGAACGATGTTTTCGCTCATAGGTATTTTCCTTTGTTGGGGACTATCGGGGTATGTAACGGAGAAACTTCCAGCGGCTCGCAAAGAGTTCGATTACACGATTTCGACCTTGGCTAGTTTTTGTACCTGTCTATTTTGCACTTGCCTGTTTTGTACTTTCCTATGATAAGGCCAAATTCCCAGGTTTCAAGTGTCAATCTGTCGCTTATCGACGCTAGTCTGGTACTAAAGACCCCGGATAAGGACTTATTGTTGCATTAAAATACCTGCTTTCTTCGCAAAATAGCTGAGAATTGCATCGGCACCGGCGCGTTTGATGGCGATCAGGGATTCCATCGCAACGGCATCTTCGTCCAGCCAGCCATTCTGCGCCGCCGCCATATGCATCGCGTATTCGCCACTCACCTGGTAGACAAAAGTAGGCACCCCGAACTCTTTTTTAACCCGGCTGACAATATCCAGGTAAGGCATGCCAGGCTTGATCATCACCATATCCGCGCCTTCCGCCAGGTCCAGGGCAACCTCCTGTAAGGCCTCGTCGCTGTTTGCCATATCCATCTGGTAGTTGTACTTATTGCCGCTGCCCAGTTTGCTGCTGGAGCCCACGGCATCTCGAAACGGACCATAGTAACTGGAGGCATACTTGGCCGAATAGGCCAGGATTTTAGTGTGGATGTAGCCATTTGCCTCGAGTATAGAGCGAATAGCGCCGATGCGGCCGTCCATCATATCCGAGGGGGCGACAATATCGGCGCCGGCCTCGGCATGGGACAGGGCCTGCCTGGCCAGCACCTCAACAGTCTCATCGTTGAGGACATAACTATTATCATCGATTATGCCGTCCTGGCCGTGGGTGGTGTAGGGATCCAGCGCCACATCCGTAATCACGCCAAGCTCTGGCAGAGCGCTCTTCAACGCGCGCACCGCATTCTGCACCAGCCCCTCGCTGTTATAGGCCTCGCGTCCGTCCTCAGTCTTGACGTCATCGTGGGGGCAGGGGAAGAGGGCGATAGCCGGGATATCCAGCGCCACCAGCTCTTTCGCCTCTCGCAGTAATTCGTCGATGCTGAGGCGAAAAATACCGGGCATGGACTCGATAGCCTGGCGTTGATTGTCGCCATCGACAATAAAAATTGGAAAGATCAGGTCATCTGTGCTCAGTCGCGTTTCTCGCATCAGGCGGCGGCTGAAATCATCACGACGCATGCGGCGCATGCGGCTAACTGGAAATTCGCGGCTGAAATCGAAGTTTGACAAGGCTTGGAATCTCTTAACTTATGAAATGTGAGGGTTTATAGTCGCTTTTCAGGCTATCTTGCAAGTGGTTTAGCATAGCCTTGTCGATGGCAGGGATAAACCACTAAATTATCGGAACCCGTGAAACTGCAGCCCGCGCAGTCATCACCGCACGCTTATCTGTATTAATTGTCCGGTTAACTTTTGAATCCATTTTAACCAGGCTCAAAATCAAAGGCTCAATTCTAGTGAACAAATCGAAAACACTGCTTCTCGGACTCATCGCCATCGCCATCGGTTCCTACTTTCTCTTCGATCTTGGACAGTATCTGACACTGGACTTCGTCCAGTCCCAGCTCGCGGCGGTGCAGGCGTACAAGAACGACAATTTTGCTACGGCAGCTGCGATCTATTTTGTCGGCTATGTGGTGGCTACCGGGCTGTCCATACCTGGAGCGATACTCATTACCCTGATGGGTGGTGCCATCTTTGGTGTGTTCTGGGGAACGCTGCTGGTTTCCTTCGCCAGCAGCATCGGTGCAACCGGGGCGTTTCTGGCCTCACGACTGCTGTTGCGGGACTGGGTACAATCCAGGTTCGGTGACTACCTGGCACCAATCAACAAGGGCATGGAGAAGGACGGCACCTTCTATTTGTTCAGTATTCGCATGGTGCCGGTTTTTCCTTATTTCATGGTCAACCTGTTGATGGGTTTGACTCCCATAAAAACATCCTCCTACTACCTGGCGAGCCAGGCGGGAATGTTCGCCAATACTATTGTCTTTGTTAATGCCGGTTCCGAACTCGCGCAGATCACTTCGCTGTCGGGCCTGGTGAGTGGTTCGGTTTTGTTTTCGTTTGTACTGTTGGGAGCACTGCCCCTGTTGGCGAAGTTCTCTCTTGGCATCGTGCAGCGCAACAAGGTGATGAGAGGCTACACCAAGCCCAAAAACTTCGACGCCAACGTCGTCGTTGTCGGCGCTGGCTCGGCAGGTCTGGTGGCCGCCCTGATTGCGGCTGGTGCCAAGGCAAGAGTCGTATTGATAGAAAAACACAAGATGGGAGGGGATTGCCTTAACACCGGCTGCGTGCCCAGCAAATCGCTGATCAGGAGCGGCCGCATCATGTCCTACATCCGGCGCGCCAGGGAATTTGGCCTGGATGGTGCCACCGCTACCGTCAATTTCGAGTCCGTAATGCAGCGGGTGCAGGCTGTCATTGCCGCCATCGAGCCCCATGATTCGGTAGAGCGCTTCACCTCGCTGGGGGTAGAATGTGTGATCGGCGAGGCGAAAATTGAATCGCCCTATGTGGTAACCGTCGCCAGACGCACCATCAATACGCGCTCGATTATCGTGGCGACCGGGGCTAGGCCCCTGGTCCCACCCATACCGGGTCTGAACCAGATCGACTACCTGACATCGGATACCATCTGGACCCTCAGAGAATTGCCCAAGCGCCTGTTGGTGGTTGGCGGCGGACCTATTGGTTGTGAGCTGGCCCAGGCATTCAGCAATCTCGGCGCCCAGGTCACCCAGGTAGATATGGCGGACCGAATCATGCCCAGGGAAGATCCTGAAGTTTCGGCCCTGGTGATGCAGCAGTTTGAGGAGCAGGGCATCGACCTGCTCGTCGATCATCGACTGACGAAGTTTGAGGTCGTTGACGGTGTCAACACGATGGAGGCGGAGCATAAGGGTAGCGTGGTCAGGGTTGAATTCGATAAGGTATTGTTGGCCATAGGGCGTAAGCCCAATGTGGAAGGGTTTGGCCTGGAAGAAATGTCCATGCCACTCACGGCGCAGGGCGCTATCGAAGTCAATGCATCGATGCAGACCGCTTATCCGAACATATTTGCCTGTGGTGACGTTGCCGGTCCCTATCAGTTTACCCACATGGCCTCGTTTCAGGCCTGGTATGCTTCGCTAAACGCGCTGCTCGGGGGGCTCTGGCGTTCGAAGGCCAATTACAAGGTGGTGCCATGGGCCACCTTCACCGACCCGGAAGTGGCCAGGGTCGGCCTCAGCGAAGAAGAAGCGAAACAACGGGGTACCGGCTACGAGATTACACGCTACGAATTGAATGAGCACGACCGGGCCCTGGCCGATGGCGAAGCCCGGGGTTTCATCAAAATACTGACGGTTCCCGGTAAAGACAAAATACTCGGTGTCACTATCGTGGGTTATCATGCCGGCGAGTTAATCGGTGAATTCGTGTTCGCCATGACTCATGGCATGGGGCTGGGCAAGATATCTGCTGTCACCCATATATACCCGACGCTGCTGGAGGCAAACAAGTTTGCTGCCAATGCCTGGCGCAATGCGCGCCTGCCGGAAAAGTATTTCCCTCTGGCGGAAAAGTATTTTCGCTGGCTCAGAGGTAAGCGCGCGGAAGCCACAGTCCAGGAAACCAGCGACTGATCCGTAGTGTGGTCAGCATTTGAATCGAATTACTCAGGAAGAAACCAATGAATGTCCAGGCGCAAGTCGAAATCAAGGTCTCCCAGCGCTATGCCGAGGGAGCCAAACAAAGGCAGGAGGGGCTTTGCTGTCCGGTGGATTATGACGCCAGTCTGCTGGAATTACTGCCCCAGGAAATCATCGATAGAGATTATGGTTGTGGCGATCCATCGCGCTATGTGAAGGCAGGCGACACCGTTCTTGATCTCGGCAGCGGCGGCGGTAAAATCTGTTATATGGCAGCCCAGTTAGTGGGCGAAAAAGGTAAAATCATCGGCATCGACATGACCGATGAGATGCTGGCGCTGGCGCGAAAACACCAGGCGCCCATGGCCGAGAAGATCGGCGGTGACCGAGTGCAGTTTCTGAAAGGCTATATTCAGGATTTGGCGCTGGACGTGGAAGCCATGGATGCTTTTCTCATTGCAAACCCAATTCAGTCCAATGCATCACTGCAGCAGTTTGAGCAGTGGAAATCCAGGCAGCGCAGCGAACGTCCGCTGGTAGCCAGCGACAGCATCGACCTGGTGGTGTCCAACTGCGTCTTGAATTTGGTGGCGGCAGCCGACCGCAAGCAAATGCTAGATGAAATCTTCCGCGTGCTTAAACCAGGCGGTCGCGTGGCTATCTCTGACATCGTCAGTGACGAATCGGTGCCTCAACATTTACAGGAGAACGAGGAATTGTGGACCGGTTGCATCTCCGGCGCCTTTCAGGAAAAACAGTTCGCCCAGGCCTTTCTCGATGCTGGTTTCGTTCTCGTGAACTACGACAAGTGGGATCAGCAGCCCTGGCAGGTGGTAGAAGGCATCGAATTCAGGTCTGTCACCTTGATGGCGGTGAAACCGTCACCGGATGTGTGTATGGATATTGGTCAGGCGGTAATCTACAAGGGACCCTACAGCGAAGTGCGGGACGATGAGGGCCATGTCTATCCCCGCGGAGAGCGCATTGCAGTATGCGAACGGACGGTTAAATTTCTCACTGAGGGACCGCAGAAAGATGAGTTTATCGGTGTGAATCCGGCCGTGCCCAGGCCTGCCGAAAATTTTTGTGCGCCCGCCGGTACGCTACGGCCAGCCAGTGAAACCAAAGGTGGCGATCATAGTTCGAGCTCCGGCGGTGACAGTTGTTGCTGAATTGGAATCGAAGGCAGAACCTGGCCGGCTAGTATTGTAGGACCCGCTGAGACATTACTGCATTGCTCAGAGTTGCCCTAGCTGCAAGCGTAATCCGGAATCGATTAGGTCACTTCAGCCTGGTGGCGAAACGCGATAAACATGCAGATGCCGAACAGCGCCACGAAGGCCACCATGGCCATTTCCGGGATAGTAAGCAGACCGAAGAGCCGAAAGTGCACCTCCGCGCAATTGCCGTCACCCTTCAACAGAAAACTCAGTGTCTCCATGAACGGGAAATTTTCATAGATATAGGTGAGTCCCGGACCACAGGCTGGCACCTGATCTTCAGGCAGATGCTGCAGCCAGATTTGCCTGCCGGCGAAATAACTCCCGAATACGCACATGGAAGCCGCCCCGAAGGCATAATACTTCTGCCAGATGCCGCTTGGATTATGGATGGCGCCAGCCAGACAGGTGAAGCCACACAGAATGACGAATACCCGTTGTGTGATGCACAGGCCGCAGGGAGACAGCAACATCACATGCTCCATGTAGAGCACGATGCCAATAGTGACGACGCAGGCTAGAAATACGCCTGCATTGATCAGTCGGTTGCCGGGGATTACCAGTGTCATCCGCTACTCCTGAGTATTTTAGGGCATGACTGCATTGTTCAGAGGTGCCCTAGTTCCAAATCCGGTCGATAATTCTACAACACAAGCGCCGGGTTTGTGAGCGGAGAATTAGGGCATGCTCGGCTAGAAAAAGATTTCAATAAGGCCGAGCTGTAAGTTCCAGCTTAGACTCGATTCCAACGTTCGAGAAATTCATCGAAGTTAATCTCGTCGGCAGCTTCAATTTCTTTTTGCCTGACTAGGGAGGTGGTGCTGGTCTGCTGCATCATTTTCAGGGTTTCTGCATCCAGGCCATTGCCTTGGAAATATTCCTTATGCCTGTTGGACTGCTGCATGGAAAATTCAAAGAAAGATAACTGACCCGCAGTCATGTCTTTCAAAATCATACCCGATGGAGTCAAATCCGGGTCGGCCAACTTGGCAGCCTGATTTTCCAGACTGGACTGATAGGCATTGCCACCATGAACCTGGTCCAGCAGTGTGGCGCTGTGTTCAAGGTCCTGCAGGAGCTCATCGGCCCAGGACTGCAGCGATCTTGGTGAGCCGTCCTGGGACAACATCAGATCAGGATCGCGACCCTGTTCGACCACTAGGGCAAGATTACTGGCGACTTCGAAAAATTCCTGTTCATTGCACTCAAGGCTTTCTGCGAGCAGGCAATGGAGCAGGAATGTATCGAGAAAGCGAATTTGTTCGGCATCAATTCCCAGTGGCAGATAGGGATTCAGATCCAGCGCCCGCACTTCGATATACTCGATGCCTTTGCGGGTCAATGCATCCAGGGGCCGTTCATTCATCGCGACAACGCGCTTCGGCCGAATGGTGCTATAGAACTCGTTCTCCAGTTGCAACAGGTTGGTATTAATCTGCCGATATTCGCCGTCGCTTACCCTGCCAATCTCCTCGTACTCAGGATGGGAGGTGCTCACCGCCTGGTGCAGACAATCGACGTAGGCATCCAGTTCGTTATAGCAGACGAAAAGGGATTTCTGTGCCTCGCTCTTGTAACCGAGATTGCCCATGCGCAAGCAACTTGCATAGGGTAAGTACAGGCTGTACTCATCAAACTCTTCGAGCCCATGTTCCCGCCCCTGTACAAAGCATTTGCAGGCGGCGGGTGAGGCGCCGAACAGATAAATTAACAGCCAGGAATAACGATGGAAATTTCGAATCAGCTTAAGGTAGGTTGCGGTTTGAAAATCCTGCAACGAGCCGCTGTGTTTGCAAATAATCTGGTAGGGCTCCCAGAAAGACTCTGGCATGGAAAAATTGTAATGCAGACCGGATATCGACTGCATCAAACTGCCGTAGCGATGACTGAGGCCATGCCGATAAAGGGTCTTCATCTTGCCAATATTGGAGCTACCATACTGAGCAATCGGGATCTCTATATCCGTTCCCAGGGGGCAGGGCATGCTCGCTACCCACAACATCTCGTCGTGCTCGAGGTTCTGCAGGGTGAAGCGATGGATATTTTCCAACACCTCCAGGCATTCGTCGATATCGCTATAAACAGGGGTGATGAATTCAAGCAGGGATTCGGAAAAATCGGTGGTGATGTAGGGGTTAGTGAGTGCCGATCCTAGCGCAGATGGGTGAGGGGATTGAGAAATATGGCCATCCGGGGACACCCTCAGGCTCTCTTTTTCGATGCCTCGACATACTAGCCCCCACTCAGAATTAAACTCGGGCAACTGGTATCGCCGCAGGCACTCACTGTATTGCTTAGCCACATTTACTCCTGAATCCACTACTGTGGGCGCGAATCCCCGAGGTACTCACGCTCCTCGAGGTGAGCGGCATTATGCCAAATATCTAAAGGCGGGGGAACCTGTGGTCCCGTACACGCGATCGGGGTCTGAGAGGGGGAAATCAGTCGATCTGCTTGAACTTATGGATCAGTCGTCGCTGTTTCTTATTGGGCTTGGTGGCCGATGGCCAGAGTGAGGGCTGGGTTTTACGCTGATCCGCCAGGCGTTGGCGCTCGGCTATGCTGGCCTGAGTTTCCGCATACAGCAGCTGCGCTTCCGGGGCCCCGCGGCGCCGGTCTGAAAGTGCTCGCACTACCACGGTTTTCTCATCGAAACCCTGTCGCAGACTGATCTCTATGCCTATTTCGATTTCCTTGCTGGGTTTAGCTCGATTATTTTCACAGCGGACCTTGCCACCTTCGATAGCTTGCTTGGCTATGGAGCGAGTCTTGTAGAAACGGGCGGCCCAGAGCCATTTGTCCAGGCGTACTCGGCCGAGTGGTGCTTGCTTGTCTTTGATTTTTTTCCGCTGCATGTGCTGCTCTCTACCCGATCTCTGCTTGCAGGGGCAGGAGCTGATCGAAATCTTCTACCTGGGGAAACTCGGCGGGATCGAGAAATGGTTTCTGACTGTCGGGTTGCCTGATCGCGTAAAGATATTTAATGCCTTCCCTTCTTGCCTGGCGCAGAACCGACAGCGAGTCATCGAAGAGCAGTGTTCGCTGTGGATCGTAGTTTTCGACCCGCTGCAGGCGTTCCCAAAAACCGTGGTTTTCCTTGGCAAGATTCAGCGTATGGGCGCTGATAAGCTGGTGAAAGTATTCACCGATACCCGTGTGTCGCATTTTAATGTCCAGGCTGGCAGGATGGGCGTTGGTTATGAGCAGGATCCGCTTGCCAGTGTGCTGTAACTCCCCCAGGAACTTCTCCACATTGGGCCGCACATTTATCTTGTGTATGAGCGTTGTTTTCAGCGCGGTGATATCCAGCTGTAGTTCTCTTTCCCAGTAATCGAGGCAGTACCAGTCCAGGGTTCCATGTACCTCATCGTATTTGCATTTTATGATCTCCCTGGCGGCTTCCCGGTCCACGCCATGGGTTTCACTGTAAACTCGGGGCACCAGGGTCAACCAAAAATAGTTGTCGAAATACAAATCTAGCAGCGTGCCATCCATATCGAACATGATGGTGTCGATGGCTGACCAGGGCGGCATGCTAAATCTCCCTAAGCTACTAAAGTTTTAAATTCTGGCTTATCAGTTTAGGATAAAGGCACAAGATACGCTGACTACGTTTCGCCTGGGATGTTAAAACGGCTAATGCGAAATGCCAGTTGCCTCTGGCGGAAATTATATCGCTTCAATCGGACAAGTTATATGTGGAACGACCAACAACTCGACGAGGTCAGAAATATTGCCGTGGCGGCGGGGCAGGAAATTCTGACCGTATACGATCAGGATCAAGAGTTAGAAATCACATTGAAGGACGATAAATCCCCGCTTACTGAAGCCGACCGTCGCGCTCATGAACTCATTGTTGAACGACTGCAAAGACTTGACCCTGACATACCCATTCTCTCGGAAGAGTCAGATGCAATCGATTTCGAGACTCGCGGTAGCTGGCACCGGTATTGGTTGGTCGATCCGCTTGACGGCACCAAGGAGTTCATCAAGCGTAACGGCGAGTTTACTGTCAATATCGCGTTGATCGATGGGGGTCGGCCCAGTCTCGGTGTGGTCCATGTGCCGGTCACCGGTGTCACCTATCTGGGTAAAGTGGGGATCGGTGCCTGGAAACAGGATGCAACAGGGGATATCTCTGCCATTGCGGCCCAGAGTCTGGAACTGGAGCGCGGTGTAGTGCGAGTGGTTGCAAGTAGGAGTCATCGCGGCGAAGAAGTCGAGGCGCTAATCACCAGGATCGAAGCCGGGCTGGGCCCATGCGAAGTTGTCAGCATGGGCAGTTCACTAAAAATCTGTCTGCTGGCAGATGGCTCTGCCGATATCTATCCGCGGCTCGCACCTACCTGCGAATGGGATACGGCAGCAGCGCATGGCGTGCTCGCAGCAGCCGGCGGGGAAATTTATAGCACCGGATTCGAGCCCCTGCGGTATAACCAGAAAGCGGAATTACTCAATCCCTACTTCATTGCGCTAGCGGATATCGAATTTGCCTGGCAACAATTACTTAGGGCCGACCCAGCCCAGGCGCTGGACAAGCCTGGGGAAAACGATTAGCGTTTGGTCAGTTTGGTCTTAATCAGAGGCTCCTTGGTTCATTTTCATCACCGCAGGCTTACCCATGACCAAAAATCCTATGACGCTATTAGTCCTGACCTTACTGCATTTTAGTCTATCGCAGTTGCTGATCGCGCAAGAGCTGGAAATTGCGTCTCCCGGCAGTGTTGGATTCTCAGACAGTGGTCTCGAGCGTGCGACTGCAGCGCTGCAGCAGCACATCGATAACGGCGATATTGCCGGTGTGGTGGCGGCCGTAGCCAGAGATGGCAAGCTAATCTACTTCGAGGCATTGGGGCAAATGGACCTGGAGCAGGGCAAGCCGATGCGCGATGATGCCCTGTTCCGCCTTTATTCCATGACCCGACAAATCACCAGCGCTGCAGTGTTGCAATTGTATGAGCGAGGCAAATTCAAGTTTGATGATCCTATCAAGATGTATCTTCCCCAGTTTGAAGACCAGCGGGTATTGATCGATGCCTCGAGTACGAACTTGTCTCAAACCAGGCCGCGAGCCGGCGATATCACCATCGCACATTTGTTGACTCATACCTCGGGTCTAGGAAGCAGAAGCTCGGCGCTCTATCGCGAGAATAATGTACGTGACAAGGATATTTCACTGGATGAGATGGTTGGCAATGCTGCCCGCAATCCGCTGTTTCAGGATCCTGGCACCCAGTTTCGTTATGGCATACACGCCACCATTCTTGGCAAGCTCATTGAGGTTTGGTCCGGTCAGCCCTTCGAGGAATACCTGCAGGAAAACGTATTTAAGCCCCTGGCCATGAATGACACGATGTTCTGGGCCGAGGGTAGCGCTGCCGCCAGAATCGCCCAGCTCTACCGGCCCACCGACGGCCAGCTCCAAGTCTATCAAATTGAATCGGTGTCCTGGACTGCCAGGCCAAATTTGATCGAAGGGGGCGTAGGCCTGCTCTCCTCGGTCATGGACTACATGCACTTCACCCAGATGATTCTTAACGGTGGTACTTTCCATAGCCATCGGCTGCTGCAGCCAGAGACTGTGAGACTGATGTTTCTCAATGCCGTGCCAGCCCAGGCGATGCCGATCGGCAACCGAGGATACTGGCTGGGTTCGGGCTGGACCCTGGGCGGGTTCAATTTGGTGATGGATGCCGATGCCTACAATTTTCCCGTCTCCGAGGGCACGATCTGGTGGGATGGTTCCGCAGGCACCCGCTTTTTTATCGATCCCGTGCAGGCAACCATCATCGTAATCATGGCCCAGGTATCGCCCTCTGGTGGTGGGGGCTTCCGAGAAGAATTTAGCCGCCTGGTAGATGCCGCGATTGTGCAGCGGCGTTAACGGATTACGGCTTAAAGCCCAGGCCAGAGCCGTTGTTCAGGGGAGATTAGAAAAAATAATTCACGACTCAGTAATGGACGCGATCTATGAGCGATGTGACGGAAATAAGAGAAAAAAATCCTGAAACCCCCTCGGTGACAAGACAACCGTTCGAATTGTCTGATGAGCTCAACGAACGGATCACTAGCTTATCACTGCAACCCCATCTCGATCAGCTGCGGGATGAGGGCTACACCATTGTTCCCAATATCGCCAGTGATGAGGTAAACGCTAAACTGCGGGGAACCTGCATACGCCTGACTCAGGAAACCGAAGGCCCGGCCAAGGGCAGAACTGCGTACCAAAGAGATTAGCATTCGTAAAGTATTGGGAGCTACAGCG
>CAJXIY010000026.1 GCA_913054495.1 uncultured Gammaproteobacteria bacterium
CCTTATAAACATCTACATAGTCTCTATAATCTATCTCAGATGCTACAAGCTCATCATAATGTTGTTCTACTTGATAATGTTGGTAGATTTCAGAAATCATAGCTAATGATGTCCCCATCACATTAGCGAGGTCGAGAGGATTTACATCTTTATTCATTAGCCTCTTACCGGCGTACCTATGTCTTATCGAATAGTGTGTAAAGCCTTGCCCCAACCACCCTAAACGCTTCTTAGCGGTTTTCCATTGGCTATTGAACGAATTTATTGGTTCACCTTTGTTAATTCCTCGATTATTTATAGCTTCGGGATGGACGAAGAGATATTCCCTATCACCTGTAATTCCTAGGCTCTCATAAAATCTTTTGAGCCTTTCTAAGGTATGAACCCAATATTGGCTAGCGGTAGCAGTATAGATATGATTTTTTTCGTTTCGTTCCAGCAAAAGCATCAGGTTTCCATTCGCGTTTTGCTTTCTCTTAATATCGCGCATCCGAATAGCGTTGTTTATATTTTGAAAAGGACGAATTCCGGTATGCTCCAAAGTCTCAAGATAGCAATAGTAGAGATAGGCGTATCTCTGTTTAGAGGTTTTTACATGTTTATATTTCCCTCTCACATAATTAAGCAATTCCGTATATTCGCTTTTGTTGAATTCGGGTCTTCTCCGCTTCCTTAACTCTTGTGGCGGGTTTTGAATAGTTGGGGGGATGAATCGTTCACCTTTGTGTTGAGCAAATCTAAAGATAGAGCGTAGGACAGTATTCTGTCTGCTAATTGTGGCGGGTGCATAAGGCTCATCTCTTTTAGCTGACTCTCCTTCTCTCCAATTCTTAAATTCAGCTATGTCTCTCGTATTAATTTTATGAATTGGTTTCTTGTCGTATGGAGGTCGAGAGAAAAAAGGACTTAATACATTATCTAAAGCTGAGTTAATGGTGCTCAGGCTCCCTTTATTCCACAAGCCGTTCCCACCATCTATATCTTTTGATTTTTTGTAGGCAGGAGTTTTTCCAGTCGTGAGGAGTTCTTGATTGGCTAGCGTCTTTTCGCTGGCATATTCTTGAAATTGAATTGCGAAATCTAAAAGCGAAGGCTCTTCAGAAGGCAACCCATCGTCAAATCTACGTCTTATATTTTCTGCTAATTCCTTGCCCTTATTATAGGCTTCATTTTCTGATTTACGGTCATCTGGTTTGTAAGGCATCTTGAGAGAACGAACAACTTGCTTCTTTTCTGGCAAATTGAGTCTTAAAGCCCAAGTTAGCTTATCGTTATGTGCGCGAACGAAGATGTACGCATTAGACGTACCCAACTCTATTGGAGGAACTTTTGTGTATCTGGACGGCATAAATTGGTCTATCTTGTGTCCTACTTGTGTCCCATGCCGGCCCAAGATAGACTAATTTAAGGCTAATTTCAACCGTGTCCTACTCCGTGTCCTACGATATTTGCTGTTTTTTTGACCAATTTTGTTTGAAGGGGTAGTAATAATGGTGCCCCGAAGAGGATTCGAACCTCTGACCTGCCCCTTAGGAGGGGGCCGCGCTATCCAGCTGTGCCACCGGGGCATATACGACAGCGGCGAAGTATATCATGACGTCCATTAGCTTCAGTATTATTACAGACCAGAACCGGGAGTTATGTTAGCGTTTCGTTTTTGGCGCTACGTCAGTTGGGAATCAGGTTTATGCAGGACATGCAATGGAGCTGCCTGGAATTCGGCAGCTTGTCTGGGGAGCTTCTCTACGCTGTCTTGCAACTGCGGACAGCTGTGTTCGTAATTGAGCAGAACTGCGCTTATCAGGACATGGATGGCTATGACCAGGCGGCAGTGCACGTGACGGGACATCTCGATGGCAAACTTGTCTGTTATGCGCGGCTGCTGCCCCCTGGCTCGAAGTACGCCGGTGCCAACATCGGCCGGGTCATCACCGCAATGAAATTCCGGGGCGGTGGCTATGGCCGCCAGTTGATGAGCGTCGCCATCAAATATTGTCACCAACATTTCTCGGGTGATGCCATCACCCTGTCAGCGCAGCAGCAGCTGGAGGATTTTTATCTGTCTATGGGGTTTGTTACCGTTTCCGAGCCCTATATGGAAGACGGCATTCCCCATATTGAAATGCTGATGAATTGGCCAGGATAAGGCTCGACCTCCAAACCGCCGGCAAAATATGAAGCAGCCTAGGACTGCGCTGTTAGGCGCACCGCAGCATCGTACTGCGCCAGGGTGGAGGGTTTGGTTTCCGGTCGCAGCAGACTAATGCCGACGATGGCGAGGGATGACAGCAGAAAACCCGGCACGATTTCGTACAGATCGAATATGCCGCCACTGAGATTCGACCAGATCACAACGGTAATTGCACCCAGTAACATACCGACAACCGCCGACAGTGCCGTCATTTTCCGCCAGAACAGGGAAAACACGATCAGCGGGCCGAAGGCGGCACCGAACCCGGCCCAGGCATAACTCACGAGGTCCAGCACCCGGCTGTCGCGATCGCTGGCAATCAGCAATGCCACCAAGGCAATGATCACCACGGCTCCTCGACTAACCGCCAACAGCTCTGCGTCTGATGCCCCCGGCCGGACGAACACCCGATAAAAATCTTCGCTGATTACACTCGATGAAACCAGTAGCTGGGAGTCGATCGTGGACATGATTGCAGACAAGATCGCGGCGGTAATAACGCCGGCCACCCACGGATTAAAGAGGCTCTGACTCAGAGTGATGAAGACTGTTTCCGGATTCACCAGAGGTGCATCCGCAAAATAGGCGATGCCCGCCAGGCCCGTCGCGACCGATCCCAGTAACACGAAAATCATCCAGAGCATGGCGATACGGCGCGCCGACACCAGTTTCGCCGGCGACTCTGCCGCCATGAAGCGGGCCAATATATGGGGTTGGCCCACGTAGCCCAGACCCCAGGCCATGAGTGAAACGAAGCCCAACAGTGTCAACCCGCTGAACAAAGAGGTACTGCCGGGACTCACGGCGCGCATCTGCTCGGCCAGGGCCGACACCCCACCGGCGTCGCTGATCACCGCCGCCGGGGCAATGATGATTGCCGCCAGCATCAATATGGCCTGGAAGGCGTCGGTCCACACCACCGCGAGGAATCCACCGACGAAGGTATAGCCGACAATGATAAACGCCCCGGCAAGCAATGCGGTGGAGTATTCCATACCAAAACTATTTTCAAAGAGTATGGCACCACCGACAAGCCCGGATGCGGTATAAAAAGTAAAAAACAGCAAGATCACAAACGACGATGAGACTCGAAGGATTCGGGTCTTATCGTCGAATCGATTCTCGAAGTAGTCAGGCAGGGTCAATGAATCGCTTGCATGGGCACTGAAAACCCGCAGCGGTTTGGCGACAAAATACCAGTTGCAGTAGGCCCCGATAATCAGTCCTATACCGATCCAGATCTCGCTGATTCCGGACAGGTAAATAGCGCCAGGCAGCCCCAGTAAGAGCCAGCCACTCATATCCGATGCACCGACGCTAAGAGCCGTCACCACCGGACCCAGCTTCCTGCCGCCGAGGATATAATCTCCCAGATTATGCGTACGCTTGTAGGCTTTAACACCCACATACAGGATGAGCAGCAGATAGGCTACAAACGTCACCAGTAAGGGTGTATTGAAAGTCATTACTTAATCAGAGGCTCCCTAGGGAAGGTTCCATATAACGCGGCTGCGGGGACTATTCTGTCCGTGCCATGCTAACGCAAAGCTGGATTTATTGGGAATAATCATTCCGGTGCAGCGCCCCAGTGCAGGCACTGCCGCGAATACAGAAGCTTCGCTCCCGTCCACTGGATTTTACCGTGATGTGATATGTTCCAGCAATTGTCTCTTCAAGCTCCTTAATCATATTATTAAAGTGTTTACTTTATTATAGTAGCTTTGAAGCAACGACATTAATTAAAGTAAATACTTTGTGTATATTGCCGATAGTTTAAAGACCCAAGGATTTAGCCTGTGGAATTGTCCAGAAGCCAACAACAGATCATGCATCATCTCAAGATGCGAGGTCCACAGTCTGTAAAAATCCTTGCAAAACAGCTAGATATGACAACAATGGGGGCCCGCCAGCACCTCGCAGACCTACAGCAGAAAGCGTTTGTGAACCAGACCCGAGAAGCGAGGCAGACCCGTGGCCGGCCCGTCCATCTGTGGAAGCTTGCCAAAAAAGGGCACCAGCAGTTCCCGGATACCCATTCACAGGTGAGCCTCGAACTCATCGACGTCATCAGAAGCAGATTCGGCGAAGAAAGCCTCAATCAACTTATCGATCAGCGCAATGCGGGCATAGCGGATCACTACCAGGGGGAACTCGATGCCAGTGGCGACAAACTCGAAGACAAGATCACCCGTCTGTGCGAGTTGCGTAGCGCCGAAGGCTACATGGCAGAAGTAAGATTGCTCCCGGAAGGCTGGCTGTTGATTGAAAACCACTGCCCCATCTGTGCCGCCGCAGAATCGTGCCAGCAATTTTGTCGTTCTGAACTGGCGATGTTCCAACATTTATTCACAGGCCTTGCCGCGGTAGATCGAGTTGACTACCTGCTAGCCGGCGCGCGACGATGCGCCTACAAGATCACGCCAGGCCCTGCTGCGCCCGGGTCTGAGTGATGCGTTACAGCGGCGGCGCCTTACCGCCCGAGACAGCTGGCGAAGCCCTTAAATTTACAGCCCAGCAAAGCCAAACTCTGCTATGATGAGCGGCTGTAATACAGGCCTATAGCGGCCCGAATCAACCACTTTAAACCTCTCCATCGCCGCATAATCTGCAGGCACACAGGCAACCTTCAGTGATACGACGATGCGAAGCAATACTCTAAAAATACTCGCCGCTGCTGCCCTGCTCGCGCTCATCGCCTTGGCCGTAATGCCTAAAGTTGTCGGTGTGGGCATTGAGGACGCCACTGTTACTAATCTGGTAGACCTGCTCCCTCTCGAGGCGCGAGATCAAATCACAATCACCAACAACCGCTTTGACGGTGGTTGGTTCAGCAGTACTGCGGTGATGGATATTGCGTATTCGCCGTTGGGGGCTATGCTCGGTGCGCTGCCGATTACCGCCCAGATTATCCTCGATATTCAACATGGACCGATTCTGTTCACTCCCAATGGTCTCGAGTTTGGGCTCGCCTACGCCCAGATTATTCCGAAACTACGCAATGTCGAACTCGAATCGGCTTTGTCACAACTACCATTTGACCTTCCCAGCATCGACATAGGTCTACTCGCCGGATTCGATCAGTTCCTGCGCGTAGGCCTGGAAGTGGCACCGATAAATTACAGCGACTCCCAGGGTCACCTGTTGTTCGACGGCTTGTCTGGTAGCTTTGTGAGCCATGGGGATAACTCGGCAGAGTTCTCCCTGTCAGTGGGAAAACTTGAGGCGCAGGAGAATGGTTCCACCATAGGCTTTACCTTGTCAGGCATAGAGTTGACCAGTAGGACCAGCCAGTTAAATGACGTGCTGGCGCCGAGCAGTGCTATCCTGACTATTCCCCGAATCACCAGCGACACCCCCTATCCTTTCACCGTCGATGGCATTTTAGTGGAGTCTCGCCTGCAGACCTCGACGTCAGGGGCGGCCCTAACCGATATATACCAGCGCCTGGAGGTCGCCAGTATCGACAGTGAATTTCCTCTCAAGTCAATTTCGTGGACCAGCGAAATCAATGAGATTCAAAATGATTTGTTCCAGCGTTACTACGACTTACTGACAAACCTGCAGACTCAAATCAGTTTCCCTTCCAGCCCTGACACCGCCGGCACCCAAATGAATCGGCTCAGCCAGGAACTGATGCTGGTGCTGGTGCAGAATCGACTGGTGTTCAATAATCGAATTGCAGCCAATGCCTACGATGGAGATCACAGCTTCGATCTCAGCATCAGCTGGAACGGTCTCCCCGAACTCGACAGCATTACTGGTCTCAATATGCGTACGGCGATCGACGCCCTCACCGTGAAACTGGACCTATCCCTCGATCTGGCAGCAATCATGAGAAGCCCCGCTGCCGAAATGGTCGACCCCTACGTACAGCAGCAATACATCAGGATCGACAACGGCAGAATACTATTGAATGGCTCTGTCGAAGATGGCGAGCTTGTACTCAACGGGGAGCATTCCCCTGGATCAATTATTTTAGCGCGCCTCGGCGACGCTCCTCTATCACCACAATGTCATTAACTTCATCCCAGCGAGATCGTAAGCTCAAGCAGACAGATTCACCACCGAAGCTGTATGCCCAGCCTAAATACTGGGCAGAGTGCTTTGGCACGGCACCCTATCTGCCCATGTCCCGTGAAGAGATGGATGCCCTGGGCTGGGATAGCTGCGATATCATTATCGTTACCGCAGACGCCTATGTAGATCACCCCAGTTTCGGCATGGCGGTGGTTGGCCGCGTACTCGAAGCGCAGGGCTATCGCGTGGGCATCATCTCGCAACCAAACTGGAGTGGCGCGGAGGCATTCAAGGCGCTGGGGCAGCCGAATTTATTCTTTGGCGTCACCGCCGGCAACATGGACTCCCTGATTAATCGCTTCACTGCCGACCTGCGCAAGCGTAGCGATGATGCCTACACCCCAGGCGGTGTCGCCGGCAAACGACCCGATCGTTCGGTGATTGTCTACAGCCAACGTTGTCGCGAAGCCTACTATGACACCCCCATTGTGATCGGCGGTATAGAGGCCAGTCTGCGCCGAATAGCCCAATATGACTACTGGAGCGACGCGGTGCGGCGCTCAGTTCTTATCGATTCAAACGCGGATATTCTGCTGTTCGGAAACTCCGAGCGGGCCCTGGTCGAGCTCGCCCACCGCGTCGCCGGCGGTGAGTCCATCGCGGACCTCTGGCAGCTCCGCGGCACCGCCATCGTCAAGAAAGAGCTGCCTGCGAACTGGACTGAAATCGACTCAACCAGAATCGACTGGCCGGCTAAGATTGACCAGATACCTAACCCTTACGATTTTCACAACAAGCCAGCGCAACAGCGGCAAGACACCGGCACGGAAGTCAAAGAACCCGCCTTATCAGCCGTAAGAATCATTCCCCTGCCCTTGTAACGCAAGGCTGAATTCGATCCGCGGACAAGCTATATTCGCCTGCCCTCTTTTAATAAAGTGACAAATGACCCCGCTCTGTACGCCCACGCCTCCCGCATACTGCACCAGGAAGCAAATCCCTATAACGCGAAGACGCTGGTACAGAAGCACGGCACCCAGGAGGTCTGGGTTAACCCGCCGCCAATTCCCCTGACCACCGATGAGATGGACTGGGTGTTCGATTTACCTTATCAACGCAGACCACATCCCAGTTACGGCGATGCCAGGATTCCAGCCTACGACATGATCAAGACTTCGGTGAATATCATGCGAGGTTGTTTTGGTGGTTGTACATTCTGCTCGATTACCGAGCATGAAGGCCGCATCATTCAGAGCCGCTCGGAAGCATCGGTGCTACGGGAGATTGAAAAAATACGCGACCAGGTCCCAGGCTTCACCGGCACCATCTCCGATCTCGGTGGTCCCACCGCCAACATGTACATGTTAAATTGTAAATCGCCGAAGATTCAAAAGACCTGCAAGCGATTATCCTGTGTCTATCCGAGTATCTGTCAGCACCTGAAGACGGACCATAGCGCCACCACCCAACTCTATAAAAAAGCACGGGCCGTACCCGGGATCAAACGCGTCGCCATCGCTTCTGGTTTGCGTTACGACCTGGCGCTAAAAGATCCCGAATATATCGAGGAATTGGTGACTCACCATGTTGGCGGTTACCTGAAAATCGCACCGGAGCACAGCGAGCATAAGACACTCTCGAAAATGATGAAGCCCGACATCTCCAGCTATGATGAATTTAAGCGCCTGTTCGACCAATTTTCCCGCAAGGCAGGAAAAGAACAATACTTGATACCCTACTTTATTGCCGCTCACCCAGGCTGCGATGAAGAAGATATGTTGAATCTCAGCCTCTGGATAAAGCAAAAGAATTTCCAACCGGACCAGGTACAGACGTTTTACCCATCGCCGATGTCACTGGCTACCGCGATGTATTATTCGGAAAGAAATCCACTGCAGAAGGTACGGTATAAGAGCGAGAAGTTGAGTGTTTGCAAAGAACTGAAGCAGCGACGCCTGCAGAAAGCATTCCTACGTGTTCACGATGAGAAGAACTGGCCCATGCTGAGACAGGCGCTACATAAACTGGGCAGATCGGACCTGATTGGAGACAGCGAAAGGCATTTGGTTCCAGCCGCAGGGCAAAAACACGGTCAAAAACCCAGACAGGGGGCAGGAAAGAAGAAGAAAAACAATCGCCGTGGAAAGTAATCGGGCTTGAGTATTGACGGCGAGACGGGAAGGTAAAAACTCTAGAGCACCTCACAGGCAAATTACTGTAACGTTCGTTCCTGTACTGCGGCTTCCGGGTTACTGCATTAGCTCCCCCATTGGAGTAGCTGCTTTGCACTATTTGATAGAGTAATACTAATGCAAGAACGAGTAACACTGCGGCGATAGGCCCGGCCACAGACTAGGTATTCGCTTTTAAAAAAAACCCCTTGATTCGACTCTGTGCAGGTGCCGATCGTTGTACCAGGTTCTCGAGTTCAGTCTTGCTTACAGCCCATAGGTCAGTTTCTCCCAGCCTCGCATCCACTACTAATTGACACAGGCGAGCGGCCAAGCCAGGAAAGCCTTTACTTAACTTGTAAAAAGTTGGCAGTGCTGCCGCTTCCAGCTGTAGTCCGGTCTTACCCGCCTGCTGCAGATAGAGAATCAGGAAACGATTGATCGTGTCCGCATCCATGGGCTGAAGATAAAACCGGTGGGATACCTGCAACAACAATTGCCGGAATTGTTTCTCGCGCCGCAGACGTTGTTCCAGTGCTGGCTCTGCGCACAGTACGATATTCAGGATTCGCTTCATGTTGACCTGAATTTCGGTCAGACGATAAATTTCCTTCAGGGTACTATCATCGAGGCGATGGGCATCATCGAATATCAGGATGATGGGTTTTCTACCCCCTGCCTCCTCAGCCGTGACCTTGTCTTCGAGCAGCCTGAAAAAATTGTGAGCGTCGGGTAAATCCAGTCCCCGGGCGAGCAAGGAACGGAGCATCTCTGGCGATTCAATATCGCCATCGAAATAAACCACAGTATGGGCTTCATCAATCAGATACTCGGTTAATCTCTCACACAGACTGCTCTTGCCTGTGTGGGCGATGCCAATCAGAGTGACCAGTGCTTCTTCCTGCAGCAATGTGCTGGCCAGGCCCTGCAGAGTTTGCAAGAAAGGACCATCGTTAAAATAGAAAGTATTTTGCTGCACAAGTTCCCTAATCTTGCTGGTCTGTGGTATCCCTCAGATTAAATTCGATATTGGATAAGATGCCACGCAATATGTTCATCTCCATCACATCGATACGAATGCGGCTGAATAATCGTCGCATGCGCTGCATCAATTGCCGGGGATTATCCGGATCGTGAAAATTGATCGCGATCATCACCCTTTCCAGATGCTCGTAGAAGTGTTCTACCTGCTGCACCGTGGCTTTTTCTTGATCCCAGAACTCATCTTCGGCAGTCTCTTTAATGCCTTTACTCTCCAGTCCGGCCTTGCGCAGTTCATAGCAAATCACCATGACAGCCGCGGCCAGATTAAGTGAGGAATAGTTTTCATCTGTCGGTATTTGCACGTGAAAGTGACAAAGTTGTAGCTCATCGTTATTGAGGCCGGAGTCTTCGCGGCCGAATACCAGCGCCACCTTGTTTATTTCCGATTCTCTCACCACCTTGACGCCAAGCTGCGCCGGAGAAAGCATGGGCCAGGGGATCTTGCGGGAGCGGGCGCTGGCACCGATAACCAGGCCACAATCAGTTATCGCCGCTTCGAGACTCTCTACCACTGTGGCGTTTTCCAGGATATCCAGTGCCGATACCGCTCTGCCCACGGCGACACCGCTGGGAAAGTCTGCAGGCTGTACCAGCGTCAGCCGGGAAACTCCCATGTTCTTCATGGCGCGGGCGCAGGCGCCTATATTGCCCGGGTGTGAAGTGTTAACCAGCACCACGGTTACCTGATCGAAATTAAGCATTGCGCTTGTCTTTGTTGCGTTTCCTAGTGGGCGAATTATAGCAATATCATCGCTGCGGCGTGCCGGCTTTTATTTGCTTTGGGCGTTTCTCCTTTGTTTGCTATGATGCGACCTGCCTTGGCAAGCTGCCAATACCGTTACCCCAGTCTGAAATCTGTCTGAGCCACAGCCTCGGCCTCGGGCGGCACTTTCTTCGAACTCCTCAGGATCCAGAACCATGCACCCAATGATCAATCTTGCCTTACAGGCTGCCCGCGATGCGGCGGAAGCGATTGCTCACAGCAGTGATCGATTGGATCGGGTAAAAATTATCGACGCCAATCCGGACAAATTCATCACATCCATGGATCTCTCTGCAGACAAGACCGTGCTCTATCATCTGCAAAAAGCCCATCCCGAACACAGCTACCATTCCCGAGTTTCCGGCTTTACCGAAGGCGAAAACAAGGATGTTATATGGCTCATCGACCCCCTGATTGGTAACAAAAATTTTGCCGCCGGCCACACCCAGTTTGGCGTGTCTGTGGCCTGTCGGATCGATGGTGTAATTAAACACGGGGTTGTCATCTGCCCGCTTACACGAGAAGAGTATGTGGCATCGCGGGGAGCCGGTGCCCGCTTAAATGCACATCGCCTGCGAGTCGGCAACTCGACGGATCTCGGCAACACCCTGATTAGTTTGAATCCAGAGCACCTGCCCCAGGAGGATTTCATTAATTTTCAGCGTGAGTTACTGCGGCTCGGCGCCGTCCCGCGTATTTCTGGTTGCACCGCGATCGATATTATCCAGACTGCGACCGACCGCCTGCAGGGTGGCTGGGCTGCCACCGAAAGCGAACCAAGCCTGGCCGCCCCCAGCCTGATCTTGCAGGAGGCGGGCGGCCTACTCGCCAGCGAAGCCGGCAATCCTGACTACTCAGAGGCGGCCGAGCTGGTTTTTGCGAATCCGAAGTTATTCAAGAAATTACTGAAGCTGCGCAAACAAGCGGCTAGCTAAGGCATCGTTCAGAGGTGCCCTAATTGCAACTTTCTGTGACCGCTGAAATTTAATCGGGCAATTACGGTATATTGAGAGTATGAGAAGAGTTCTGAAGCCATGGCTCCCTGATTTTAGCTCGAGTATAGAATACCGGCTGTTGCAAGCGGTTTGCGGGCAACCCATTCATCCAGGACCGAGAAACGGGTTTTAATCGTCAATGTCCCTAAAGGCCAATAATAACCACCACAACCTGGTCGACGGATCTATTCAAAAATCACTCATCTGCATGACCACGCCGATGATAATCGGCATGCTGATGTTGTTTACATTCAGCCTCGTAGACACCTGGTTCATCAGCTTTCTCGGTACCGAATCCCTCACCGCGATCAGTTTCACATTCCCTGTTACCTTCATGGTCATGAGTCTCGCCATCGGATTGGGGATCGGGGCATCGGCGGTGATTGCCAAGTCCCTGGGCCGGTCTGAATTTGATAAAGCCAAGGAAGCGGCTACGGTCATCAGTTACATATCATTTTTGCTGGCGACAATAGTGGTCGGGCTTTGCTGGTTTTTCATGGAGGATGTGTTCGGATTGATGGGCGCCAGCGAGCAACTCATGGTGCCAATTAGGAAATACATGGTGGTGTGGTTTCCCGGCAGCGTCCTGGTGGTGTGCATAATGAGCGGAAACAGTGTGCTCAGGGCCTATGGAGACACCAAGACCCCGAGTATCCTGATGGCGGGCGCCGGCATCATCAATGCCGTCCTCGATCCCTTTCTCATCTTCGGCATCGGCCCGTTCCCCGAGTTGGGTATCCAGGGTGCAGCGTGGGCTACCGTCGTCGCCTGGACATGCGGCTTCGGCTATCTGGCCTATTTACTGGTGATCAAGCTGGAATTGGTGAGCACCACCTTTTCGAGTCGCGAGGTGATGATGTCATCGGGAAGAGACATGCTGCGAATCGGCATACCAGCGGCCGGCGCCAACATGTTAACCCCGGTCGCGGCAGGAATAATGACGGCGATTGCCGCGAGATTTGGCGATAGCACCGTGGCTGCGTTTGGCGTCGGTGCGCGACTGGAACCTATCGCTATCCTCCTGGTTCTGGCCATGTCTTCATCGCTGCCACCCCTGATCAGTCAAAACTACGGCGCGGGTCGGGCCGATCGCATCGAAGAGGCTTACCATCTATCCACTCGCTTCGTGATGGCGTGGCAGATGCTGGTTTATGTCCTGCTGGCGGCAGCGGCCCCTCTCATCGCCGGTATTTTTTCCGATGACCCGGACGTCATCGCCGGCATTAAGCTGTTTATCTGGATCATGCCGCTGGGCTATGGACTTCAGGGGGTGATTATCCTGAGCAATTCATCGCTCAACGCCTTGCACCGGCCACTGTCTGCGCTTTACCTCAGTTTTGCCCGCTTCTTCATCTTCTACGTACCACTGGCCTATGTTGGCAGCCTCTATTTTGGTCTGTTCGGGTTTTTCGGGGGCGCGGTGTGCGGCAATTTCCTGATGGCGCTGATTTCCTGGCGAACCTTCAACCGGGCGATTTCCGGCGAACATCGATTGCTGGAAAAAGCAGCGGAAAGCACCTGAATGCCAGGCCAGCCCAGATCAACTATCGGATATCTCTGCCTGTCCTTCGGCGAGCCTTAACTGCGAAACAGATTCATCACGCCTTTAAACAGTGACTTTTCCTGCTTCTGCTCCATAGGGATCTCAGGCTCGATGGATGGCTCTTGCGGTGAATCGGGTGCGCCGACGTCATCGGCGGCATCCACCAGGCTGAAGCTCTTGTCCTCAACCCTTGCAGGCTCCGCTTCCGGGGCCATGCCATCGGTATAGCTAAGGCGGTTATTCGCCTCCTGAAATGCCAGCATCTCCCGGCAAATTTCATCATATTCCTTGGCAGTCAACAATTCAGGACACTCTTTCATGTTGAGGGTGAAATGACGATCATTAGCCGCTGATAAATAATGCAATTCCTTCTTGTTCTTCAGCAGCAACCCCTCTTTCTTGGCGATGTTGTACAGGGGTGTGCCGCGCAAGGGGATGTAGGGAAAGAAGAAGAAATGCTCCGGCGCAATTTCCCGGTTCAGCCGCAGGGTCTGGCGCATATTTTCCGCAGTTTCCAGTGGCGTGCCGACGATGTTGAAGGTCAAGCGGTTAATTCCTGCTTTCTTGCAGTTCGCCGCCGCTTCCAGCACCTGCTCATTGGTCATTTTCCTGCCCAACATCTTCGCCCGGAATTCTTCATCACCGCTTTCGATACCGAACCAGATCGTGTGGCAACCGGCCTCGGCCGCGGTCTGGCAGAATTTCTCATTCATTACCTCGACCCGGGAGTTGATGGAAAATGGCAGGTGAATCTTCTCTTTGTAGATTTCGAAGAATGCCCGTACGAATTTCAGATTTGACAGGAACAGTTCGTCCCAAAATTCGAAATAGCCCACCTGGTAAAGATCACGCAACCGAATTAACTCGTCCACCATGTCTTCCGGGTCATACTTACGCAGGAACGTCTTCTTGGTCTTCCAGGTTTCTAGAAGCGGTGTATTACAACAATAGGTGCAACGATATGGACAGCCGCGACCGGTCATGACCGGCAGTACCAATATGCCTTTCGGACCGAAAATTGAGGAATTCACGTCATCGAAGCCGTCCGCCTTGGCAAACACATCGTAGTCAGGGAAAGGCAGCGCGGCGAGGTCACCGATCTGGTGCGGCTCAGTCTCGTAGACTTCGCCGTCGATCAATTTTTCCCACATGCCATCTACCGGACCTGGCTTCGTGCCCTTGAGGTGCTGCACAAGATTGCCGATCGCATATTCGCCGTCGCCGACACAAATAAAGTCCACATTCGGGTTTTCGATGGTTTGCTGCTGCGACAGCATGGCCTGGTAGCCGCCGATGACCAGAGGCAGATCCGGCATTAGCTTCTTAATCTGCTCGAAGTAGGGCTCCATGGGATACCAGTGGGGACTCATGATCGAGAAGGCGATGACGTCAGCGTCTAATGCCTGAATGGTTTTGGCATAGTTCTCGGGGGAGTATTTATCCGCATCGCGCAGAATAAGAACCGCCTCCAGGACCACGTCCACCCAGGGAAAGTCCCGTTTCAGGTAGGCCGACATACTGGCGATGGGCATGGCAATTTCATTGCCATCCGGGGAATAGAACGCGAAAACCACGCGCAGTCGCTCGCGCTTGACCGCAGCGAACCAGCGCGATTTATCCTGAGGATAAGCGGCGAGGCCCGTGCTTACGGCGATGACGTCGGCTTTGGAATTCATGAATCGGCCCTTTGTGTTGACTCTCAAACCCGGTGTCGGGGAGCCTCGAGAAGGTCTACCATTCTAATATCGACTGGAAAGCGCGAAATTATACCAGCATGCAGACCAATAATCATGGCCGAAAAACCGGGACAAGCCTTGTATAGCGTGTGCTTACTCGATCATGCCAGTAACCTGGTTTGCACTTGCCTGTGTATGCTTTATGCTTTCCCCCCCTGGCGTGTCAGTTCAGCACTTGGAACCCGCAATAATCATGAAAGCACTCGACGCTCTCCACAGCCGCATTTCCTTTCCCAAGCTTGGCGACCCGGTACCGGCGCAGGAGGTACTCGATAACATCTACAAATCTGCCTTCAGAGCCGCCGATCATGCCGTGCTCCGACCCTGGCGCTTCCTCGTTATCAGGGGAGAATCCCGGGCCAGGCTTGGCGAGCTCTTCGTGAGTGCTGCCAGCGCCGACCGACCCGATATCACCGAGGCCGAAAAGCTCAAGCTAAGAAATAAACCACTACGTGCCCCGCTCATCCTGGTGACGGTCGTCAACCCCCGGGAACACCCCAAGGTTCCTGCTTGCGAGCAAGAGCTGTCGGCGGCGGCGGCAACCCAAAACATGTTGATCGCGGCTTATGCCCAGGGGGTCGGCGCCATGTGGCGAACCGGCTCCATGGCTTATCATCCATTGGTCATGGCTGGCCTGGGCCTGGCCTCCCATGAAAAAATAATTGCTTTTGTTTATATTGGCAGTATCGATAGCGCGGCCAAGAATTTGATCGAAGCCGATCTGAAGGCCCACTTCAGGGATTGGTAAATGCAAACCCATAGCCTGGATATTCAATGTTGGAAATGCGGCAGTGAAATTAAGAAACTGCTGCTGCCATTCTCACGTAACGAAGAATGCAACAGTTGTAACGCCGACCTGCACGCCTGCCGTGCTTGCAAGAATTACGCTGTCGATGCGGCCGATGCATGTACGGAAGAGCGCGCGGAATTCGTTGCGGAGAAGGACCGGGCGAATTTCTGCGATTATTTCGACCCCCATGCAACGGCATTTCGAAAGCAGGACGCCTCCAACGCACTGCGGGCAAGAAGCGAACTCGCCGAATTATTCGGTGAAGAGCCCCCTGCATGCGACTCCGATAAGAACCGCAACACCCCGCTGTCAGAGGCTGACGCGGCGCTGGCGAAACTCAATCGCCTGTTCGGCGATGATGACTAACAACCGAAAATGCCCAAGGATGCCTCCTCAATGCGCACGACCGTTTTTACAACACCGCTGATTACACCTCTGCTGCGGATTATCGCCATCGTGATTCTAAAGCTCACCGGATGGAAAGCCATGGGAGAGGAAATTGAGAATCCGCGCTTCGTATTAATCGCCGCCCCCCATACCAGTAACTGGGATTTCGCCCTCATGTTATTGATCGTGTTGAAGCTAAGACTTCAGCTTTACTGGATGGGAAAGGACAGCTTATTCCCCTTCGGATTCGGCTGGCTCATGCGGTGGCTGGGCGGCATCTCCATAGACCGCGCCAAGTCTCATAACGTGGTGAATGAAACCGTACGCCAGTACCGTGAGCACGAAAGCCTGGTGATTTTGATTCCTCCCGAAGGCACACGCCGCAAAGTCACCACTTGGAAATCCGGTTTCTACCACATCGCCAACAATGCCAATGTGCCCATCATGATGGGATACATTGACGCGACTACCAAGGAAGCCGGCCTTGCCGATTTTTTCCAGCCCACCGGCAATCTGAAACAGGATATGAGCGAGATTCGAGCGTTCTATAGCAAGAAAAAAGGCTTACGAGCAGAGAATAGTTGATGCATCGTCTATTGAGGAGGATTCGGCAGATTCGTAGTGCAGGGACAGCAACAGGTTTTCGAAAATATACTGGGCATATTGCTGGGTGCTGACATCGAGCAACTTGAACTTCCACGGCTTCAGATGCCATTGTTGTAATTGCGCCGTTACCTGAGCCGCCAGCAGCTCTGGATGTTCACAAGAAAATTGTCCGCTCGCCTCCCCGGCTCTAATGGTATCTATAAGAAAACCCTCGAAACGCATTTCCAGATCCAGGGTCTGTTGTTGCTGTTCCCTGGGCAGCCCTTTTAATTCCATGAAGCAAAAGTAATACCACGGATGGAGGACTTCCGTCATGTAGATCTCGCCATAGATCATCGCCCGCAAGCAATGAACGGGCTCCAGGTCCGCACTGGCAAGACCGCCGATTACCTGTTCGATGGTTTTGCGCTGAACCCCGGCGATCACCGAGGCGAGATCATTTTTGCTACCGATATACGCGTACAGGCCGCCCATACTAATGCCCGATTCCCGGCTGAGATCCCGCAGACTCATGGCCTGAAAACCCTTGGAGTTGGCAAGATGAAAAGTCGCCCGGAAGATTTTCTCCAGGTTTACGATGGCGACTCTCGGGTTTTTACCTGCATCTTGTCTTTGTGCATATCAAAGACACTGCGCCAGAAATCCTCTCCCTCCAGGGTCCAGGCCTGGCGAAAGGCATCGATACTAATCTCCTCAGGCCAGCCAGCCATATGTCCATTCCCCCCGATTGTCCGAACTGTGCCGCGTTCAGTATAGCAGCTGCCCGCCGAACTCATAGCCAGTACGAAGCGATTGCCGCGCAGCCGGCGGCGCCACAGAGAACCAGGGACAGGCGACGCAAATTGTTATCGGAGATGAGGTGTAATGTCTTCGTCGCCATCCAGTATCCTGCCAGGGTCGCCGGCATCAACGGCAAGGCGATGAGAAGATGTTGCAGCCCAAATCGACCGACTGTGGTGAGCATCGCCAAGGTCATCAGGCAACTGACGATAAAGAAGGCCGCCAAATTCGCCCGGATGTAGTCGTTTTCTTCATGCTGCATCACCAGGGCGATGGGGGGTCCGCCGATGGAGGAACTGGTGGCCATAAAACCGGACAGGACCCCGGCAGAAAACATGGCTGTCGGGGTCGGCTTGAGTACCAGCTTACTCATACTCAGGCCGACGGCGGCGAGCACGGAGATTCCCAGCCACAGGGCCAGTGCGCGTTGGTCTATCCACAACAACAAAAAACCACCGGCTATGGTACCTGGCACTCTGCCAATGATGGCAAATTTCAATTTCTGGAACGATATCGCGTTCCAGTGCTTGTAGGTAATAGCGATGGAAAGCGTCAGCGCCGAGGTGGTGATGGGTGCTGGCACATAGAGGGGATCGATGAAGAACAGCACCGGGGCCGCGATGATGGCCAGGCCGAAGCCTATGGAACTCTGCACATAGGAACCTACAAAAATCACCACGATGGCGATTGCGATTTCCATAATTAACTCAACATTTTATAGGACAGAAAAAGGCAGGACCCGATCGAAGCACTAGAGGCCGGGCGCTGGCAGCAGAAAGTCATTGTTCGGCTGCGGCCTGCTTCGCAAGTACGTTCTCGTAGCTGCCTTCATTGACAACTTCCTGAAAGCCCATCTCCGTGAGTAGTTCCAGGGCCAGGCCGGCGAAGGTACCGGAATTACCATCGTAAATATGTACTTCCTTGAACACATCATCCACGAACTGAAAAACCTTGTGGCCAATATCACCGTGATAGATGTTTATCGCCCCCTCGATGTGGCCCTGCCGAAATTCACGGGCGGGTCTCACATCGATCCACACGGTGTAATCGTTGGCCTCTGCGGCGAACGGCGCCGGGGATTGCAACACCGTAAGACAGAGAATAAAAAGAGCCATCAGCGGCCTGAACATGGGTGGCGCTCCGCAATTGAAACTTCGCGGGATAATACCTGCTATCAGCTCCCGGCGCCAATTCCTATGCCATGAGCTGGGCTTGTCACCAGGTTCCGATCATCAGCCGGGAACATCGTTGTCAAGGTGAGAAACGCCCTCCCCTCAATTTGTTGGCGGTAAGGGCAGCGGTCTTTTACAATGTGAGTAATCGAGCATAGGTAGAGAGAGGTTGTCATGAAATCACGCGCTGCTGTCGCCTTCGAAGCTGGCAAGCCCCTGGAAATTGTCGAAGTCGATCTCGAAGGTCCACGGGCGGGCGAGGTATTGATTGAAATAAAGGCGACCGGTATCTGCCATACCGATGCGTTTACGCTCTCCGGTGACGACCCGGAAGGTGCGTTCCCGGCCATACTGGGCCATGAGGGCGCAGGTATCGTGGTGGAAATCGGGGCCGGCGTGAGCTCAGTGGCGGTGGGTGATAGCGTAATCCCCCTCTACACCCCGGAATGTCGGCAGTGTGACTTCTGCCTGAATCCCAAGACCAACCTCTGTCAGTCCATTCGAACCACCCAGGGTCAGGGACTGATGCCCGACGGCAGCAGCCGCTTTTCGCTGGACGGGAAACCGATTCTTCACTACATGGGTTGTTCCACCTTCTCCAATTACACGGTGCTGCCTGAAATCGCAGTGGCCAAGATTCGAGCCGACGCGCCCTTCGACAAGGCTTGCTACATCGGTTGTGGTGTGACCACCGGCATCGGTGTGGTCGCCTTCGATGCCAAGGTCGAAGCCGGCAGCAACGTTGCTGTATTCGGATTAGGAGGCATCGGCTTGAATGTGGTACAGGGAGCGAGGATGGTCGGCGCCGACCGTATCATTGGCGTCGATATCAATGCCGAAAAAATCGACCTGGCGAGGTCATTCGGCATGACCGACTTCATCAACCCCGCCGATGTAGATGATGTATCACAGGCCATCGTCGATCTTACCGATGGTGGCGTCGATTACAGTTTCGAGTGCATCGGTAATGTCGACACCATGCGCCAGGCGCTGGAGTGCTGCCACAAGGGTTGGGGTGAGTCTTATATCATCGGCGTCGCCGGCGCCGGCCAGGAAATTTCCACCCGTCCCTTCCAGTTAGTCACCGGTCGGGTCTGGCGCGGCACCGCATTTGGCGGTGCCAGGGGGCGTACCGACGTGCCCAAAATTGTTGACTGGTATATGAGTGGGAAAATTCAGATCGACCCATTAATCACCCACACCATGCCCCTGGAAGAGATCAACAAGGCCTTCGATCTCATGCATGCCGGCGAAAGCATTCGCTCGGTTGTTATCTTCTAAGGCGGAAGCAGACGCCGGCATTGCCGGGCAGGAAACCAAATAAGCAATGACCGAAGGTGCCTAGGGGCCCTTCTTATTTTAATTATCTAATTTTGCGGGTAGCACAGACAAGACTATGAAATATCTTCACACCATGATCAGAGTAAGCAATCTGGAAGAGTCTCTGGATTTTTATTGCAACAAACTTGGCTTAAAGCAGTGTAACCGTCGAGATTTCGAAGACGGCAGATTCTCCCTGATCTTCCTGGCAGCAGAAGGAGACGAGGAGGCCCAGGTTGAACTGACCTATAACTGGGATCCGGAGGACTATGATGAAGGCCGAAACTTTGGTCACCTGGCTTACTCGGTGGCGAACATTTACGAAACCTGCCAGCGACTGATGGATGCTGGCGTCACCATCAACCGTCCGCCCAGAGATGGGCGTATGGCCTTCATCAGATCGCCGGATAATATCTCCATCGAACTGCTGCAAAGCGGGGAGGCCCTGGAGCCGATGGAACCCTGGGAGAGCATGCCCAATACCGGAAAATGGTAACGGAATTTCCCGCCGTGACTTGAGCTGACCTGGTGACTCGTTTATCATGGCGAGCCTTCAGTTTCCTACTTCCTAGATTCGTAACAAGCTAAGTCACACATACTGGATCCAACCACATGCAATTACTTGATGGTAAGTCTTGCTCTCAACAAATTCGTCAGGAAATCGCGCAAGAAGTTGATGCGATCAAGGCCTCGGGGGGACGGGTGCCCCATCTGGCGGCGGTTCTGGTGGGCAACGATGGCGCCAGCGAAAACTATGTGGCGCTCAAAGTGCGGGACTGCGCAGAGGTGGGTTTCGAGTCCACGCTGATCCGTCTGCCGGATAGCATTAGCGAGCAGGAACTGCTCGACAAGATTGCCGAGCTCAATGCCGATGACGCCATCGATGGATTTATCGTACAAGTCCCGTTGCCGCAGCACATCGACGAGAAAAAGGTTATTCTTGCCATCGATCCCAGCAAGGATGTCGATGGCTTCTGCCCCGAAAACGTCGGCAACATGACCCTGGGCCTGCCTACGTTTGTCTCGGCGACACCCAATGGCATTATGGAGTTGTTGCGGCGCTACCAGATCGAGACAGAAGGCAAGCACTGTGTGGTGCTTGGCCGTAGCAATAACGTGGGTACACCGATGGCGATACTGATGTCACGCAATGCCAATCCCGGTAATGCCACGGTAACCATCGCCCACAGCCGCACTAAAAATCTGGCCGAGTTGTGTCGCAGCGCCGATATCCTGATCGTGGCCATCGGCAAAACGGAATTCATCACCGCCGATATGGTCAAGGAAGGCGCCGTGGTTATCGACGTGGGTCAAACCCGGGTGCCAGACAACAGCAAGAAAGCCGGATATAGAAATGTTGGCGATGTAGATTTCGATAATGTTAAGGACAAATGCTCCTTTATCACTTACGTAACGGGGGGCGTCGGCCCTATGACTCGCGCGTCGCTGTTACAGAACACCCTCAAAGCCCACCACAGAAGATAGGGAACTCATCATGTTTCAATCACTTCAGGCCCTGCCCGCCGACCCCATTCTCGGACTCATGGCTAGCTACAGAGCCGACAGCAACCCACGCAAGATCGACCTTGGCATCGGCATCTACAAGGACGAACACGGCAAGACACCGGTGATGACATCGGTGAAGAAAGCCGAAAACAGCATTCTCGAATCCCAGCTCACGAAAAGTTATGTGGGCCCAACCGGCGCCGCCGATTACAACGACTCCGTGGCGGATTTACTACTCGGCAGAACCCTGATAGACAGCCTCGGCAAGCGCCGTGTCACCATACAGTCTCCCGGCGGCTGTGGCGGCCTGCGCCTGGCTGCCGAATTGATCAAGAGCGCCAATCCCGGCGCGACTGTGTGGGTGAGCGACCCTACCTGGGCCAACCACAGGCCACTGCTGGGCTCGGCCGGTCTCGGTATCGATCAATATCCCTACTATGACTATGACAGCCATAGTGTCCGCTTTGAGGAAATGCTGGCCTGCCTCGGCAACATAGAAGCCGGCGATGTGGTGATGCTGCATGGCTGCTGTCACAACCCCTGCGGTGCAGATTTATCCCAGGAACAGTGGCGACAGATCAGAGATATCTCCCTGAAGCAGGGCTTTACGGTCTTCATCGACCTGGCCTATCAAGGTCTAGGGGACGGCCTGGAAGAAGATGTGTATGGTGCCCGGCTGCTGGCCGAGTCCCTGCCGGAATTGATCGTGGTCACCTCCTGCTCAAAAAACTTTGGCCTCTACCGCGAACGCACCGGTGCTATGACGCTGATCGCCGACAGCGATGTAACGACGGCGATAGCCACCACACAGATTGCCGCCGCCGCCAGGGCGATGTATTCCATGCCACCAGATCACGGCGCCGCTGTGGTACAGCTCATCCTCAATGACGGGGCTCTGCGTAGCGAATGGGATGCGGAGTTGACCACCATGCGCAATCGCATTAATGGTTTGCGCGCACAACTGGTGAAGCAATTTAAGGCCGCGAACATGGATGAGGATTTCAGTTTTATAGAGCGAGAAAAAGGCATGTTTTCTTTTCTCGGTGTCAACGTCGATCAAGTCCAGAGTCTGGTCAACGATTACAGCATCTACCTGGTAAACTCTAGCCGCATCAATGTTGCGGGTGTCAACGACGACAACATCGACTACCTGGCATCGAGCCTGGTAGCTGTACTGACCGCTTAATCCGGCCTGTCAGAGCTCGATCGACAGCTGCTCGACACATCTTGGTTAGGCGGTTGATCTAACTCAGGCAGATCTGGATTCGAGCGCAGGCGCTATCGTTGCCGCGAACTTCCTGAGCAGGACCTCGGTAGTTTCCCAACTTATGCAGGCATCGGTAACCGATATACCATATTTAATTTCATCCAGATCATCGGGAATCGGTTGATTCCCCTCTTCCAGATTGCTCTCTAACATGAAGCCGATGATGGAGCGGTTGCCGTCGAGCAACTGTTTCGCCACGTCATCGAGTACCAGCGCTTGATTGGCCGCATCCTTGCGCGAATTGCCATGGCTGCAATCGATCATGATGTTTTCTATTAGCCCGGCTTTTCGCAAATCGCCTTCACAGGAAGCTACACTTTCCTTGTCATAGTTGGGAGACTTGCCACCTCTCAAAATCACGTGACAATGAGGATTGCCTTCGGTTCGAAAAACCGCGACCTTGCCTTCTTCGGTCACACTGATAAAGCTATTATTCGCCGAAGCAGATCGAATAGCGTTAACCGCCACCATCAATGCCCCGTCAATATTATTCTTAAATCCTATTGCCGAAGAGATTCCACTTGCCAGCTTGCGATGGGTTGGCGATTCTGTGGTGCGCGCGCCTATCGCTGTCCAACTCACCAGATCTTGCAGGTATTGTGGGGAAATGAGATCCAGCGCTTCGATTGCAATAGGCAATCCTACATCGATAATATCGAGCATCAACTGTCGACCGATACGAAGACCGTGATCGATTCTATGACTGCCATCGAGGTGGGGGTCATAGATCAGCCCTTCCCAGCCGATCGAAGTTCGAGGCTTCTCGAAGTAAACCCGCATTAGTATCACTATCTCATTGGCCAGTTCATCGGCCAGGGGTTTCAGGCGGCGGGCGTATTCCAGTGCTTCTTCGGGGTTATGAATGGAACAGGGGCCGACGATGGCGATCAGGCGCGTGTCCTTCCTATCCAGTATGCCTTTTACGTCTCGATGTCCGTTTTTGACAGTATCCAGGGCCGAACCCCGCAGACCCAGTTCATCTTTCAAGGCACCAGGCGCGGGCAGTTCTTCGTAACCGGTGATATGAAGATTATCGATTTCCTTGTCGCGATCGGTCATGAGATGGCTCTGTGATTTTCGGATGGGGGATTATGTTGGAATTGTAAGTGTAACTCAAAGCCTAATTACAGATAAAATTGAAGAATGCATCTAGTTGGAAAGGCCCGGGGCCGGTGATGGCGCGCTGGGCTCCCGACTAGTTGAAATACTTCCAGATCATCTTTCTTTTCTTTCAGACTTGGAGTTCATCTATGAATTAAGCGTGGCGTGACGGGTATGTTTCACGCGAACAATCAGGGCCGAAGGACCGTGAGCGGGGAATATGGCCGTCGCGGTGCGCGATAAAGAACACCAAACTGAGATAAAGAGGAAGTTTACTCGAGCGGCTAGTTCATGTAGATTTCGGCTCCGGATTCCTTTACAGAACTAATTATGCCATCGAGGGGCAGCACAGCGTGCCGAAAGCCAGCGAATTGAAGAAAGGCATGATCATCGATATCGAGGGTGTGCCGCACATCGTCAAGCAGTTTGAGAGCAAGAGCCCTTCTTCACGTGGAGCAGGCACGCTGTATAAAGTGCGTTTCAATAACCTGCAAACCCGGCAAAAACTGGATACGTCGTTCAAGGGTGACGATTTCCTGAAAGAGGCTGACTGCATGAGGGTGGGAGTGCAATATTCCTACCTCGATGGCGACACCTATTACTTCATGGACATGGAAGACTATAGTCAGTATGGCATTAATTCGGAACAGCTGGAGGGCCAGATCGATTATCTGGTGGAAGGGCAGGAAGGCATCGTAGCCCTGATAATGGATGACAATCTGGTGGCGATCGAACTGCCGCAGTCTGTCATCCTGACAATTGTGGACACGCCACCCGCGGTTACCGGTTCCTCGGCAACCAACCGCACCAAGACGGCGGTGCTTTCCACCGGACTCGGAATCCAGGTGCCGGAATATTTAGCGCCAGGTGAAACAATAAAGATCAATACGGTGACCGCAAAGTTTATATCCAGGGCCTAAGCTCCCACCGGACCGTCCAGCTCTAGTCTGCTTCGCCAGAGGCCACCCTCTCTGCCTGACAGTTCCAGCACAGGTCGAAATTTCCCGCGTTTTCTTCTGCACAGGCACGGCACCGCCAATCTGGCTCTTCGGTTTTTGCGGTGGACTCTAGCTCCTTTATGATTTGCCCGGCGCGTATGTAATCCAGATCATTCTGTACCCAGACCTCTGGCAGACACTCGATAAACGGTATTTCTCCGGCCACGGAATAAAGCTTATCGTTCTTAACCAGCGCCTGAATGCCGTGATATTCCAGCACGTTGGCCATGTGCCAGGCCATGGGAACACTGTCGGCGGTATATACTTGTTTCATTGTGAAATATCCAGGCTAGCGATGAAGGTGTTTTAATCTTAATCCGCTGGTGTACAGCGCTGCCACGTATAGAGCCATGCCACCGAATACCAGCAGCGCCATGCGAATGACCCGGGTCATGAGATCCCAATCCAGCCACGTCAGCCAGTCACCAGAATATCTGATCAGGAAAAACGCCAGCAGCGAATTGGCCAGCAGCAACCGTAGCACCAGCAGCAACCATCCCCCGTGAAAACTGTAAACCTTCTCCCGTCTCAAACCTCGCAACAACAAGCCCGCATTCAGATATGCCGCCAGCGATGTGGCCAGCGCCAAGCCGACGTGGGCCATGCCGTTTAGATAGAACAACACGTTCATGATCATGTTGGCACAGAGGGCGATCACGCCGATCTTCACCGGCGTCCGGGTATTCTGGCGGGCGTAGAAACCTGGCGCAAATATCTTTATGGACATGAAGGCAAGAATACCGAAACTATAGGCTCGCAGGCTGCCCGCCGACTGCTCCACATCGAAGGCGGTGAAATTATCATTCTGAAACAATGTCACCAGCAACGGTTTGGCGAGGATAATCAGCGCCAGCGTCGCCGGTATGGAAACCAGGCAGATTAACTTCGTTGCCCAGTCCAGAGTTTCTGAAAATTCCTGCATCGACGACTCGGCATGCTTGCGCGACAGACTCGGCAGTACCACGATAGCCACGGCGATACCGAATGTGCCAACCGGCAATTCCATCAGCCGGTCGGAAAAGTACAACCAGGAGATACTGCCGGTAACCAGCAGCGACGCGATCATGGCATCGAGCAATAAATTAATCTGGCTTACGGACACCCCGAAAAGCGCTGGCACCATGAGCTTCTTGATTCGATCCACCCCTTCATGGAATTTTCCCAGCCGCGGCCGCGGCAGCAATTGCATGCGCGCCAACAGCGGCAGTTGAAAAAGCAATTGCGCCACACCGGCAATTAGCACGCCCCAGGCCAATGCCAGCTCGGGCACACGCAGATGGGGAGCCAACAAAAATGCACTGGCAATCAGGGAAATGTTGAGCAGAGCCGGCGTGACAGCCGGTATGGCGAAGCGTCCATAGCTATTGAGAATTGCGCTACAGAACGCCGTCATTGAAATGAGTAGCAAATAGGGGAAGGTAATGCGGAGCATTTCCACGAACAGATCGAATTTCAGCGGTTCGTCGGTAAAGCCATAGCCTATGGGTACTGCGACCAGCGGCGCCGCCACCATCATAAACGCGGTCAATAAGAAGAGAAACCCACCCAGGCTACCGGCCACGGCAGCAATTAAATTCTGTACCTCGGCCAGGGATTTGGTGCTGCGGTATTCGGAAAGCACCGGCACAAACGCCTGGTTGAATGCGCCCTCGGCAAACAGTCGACGCATGAAGTTCGGTATCTTGTTGGCGAGGAAGAAAACATCTGCCGCATCGGTGGCGCCGAAAAGCCGCGCGATAACAATGTCCCGGGCCAGGCCCAGGAAGCGAGATACCATGGTCATGGAGCCGGTAATACCGCTGGCTTTTAGCAGGGCGCTGCTGGAACCATCGCCATTTTCGGTTTCTACTGCTTCGGATCGAGGCTCTGACATACCGGCTCTGACATACCCATGTTTCTTAGCTTTGAATCTTATCGGGGCAATTATGACAGCTCTAAATTAAAAAGGGGTAGCCGACGGCATCCGGATCCATGCCCAAGCCGCAGCACTATTGACATCACTATTCGAAAACGGCATAGTGTCGCGTCTCAAAATTGATGGGGAACTGCAGTGTCTGACTGCCCCGATCTAATCCCTCGATTTTCATTGAAAATCGAAACATCGAAACAGTATTGAATACGGTTTAAAGGAGCTCCAATTGGCCAATTCTGCACAAGCTCGCAAGCGCGCACGACAGGGTGAAGTCCGCCGTCGTCACAACGCTTCATTTAGATCCATGGTTCGCACCTACATCAAGAAGGTAGATGCCGCTATAGCAGAAGGCGATCACGCCGCCGCCACCGAGGCTTATAATACTGCCGTGCCGATTATTGACCGCATGGCAGACAAGGGCATCATCCACAAGAACAAGGCAGCTCGACACAAGAGCAGACTAAACACGGCGGTTAAGGCACTGAAATAAGTCATTGGCCAGCGCATAAAAAACCGGCAGACGCCGGTTTTTTTTCATCCGCAGCCCGGACATTCCGGCCCGGCCTCCTGCATTCCTAATCACAAACTCCTTAAGGAGCCTCTGATTAAGCTAATCAGTACTGATATCGCTGATAACCATGTTATCACGGTGAATGACTTCTTCCTCGCCCACATAGCCCAGCAATTGTTCTATCTTGTCGCTACTCAAGCCTTTGAGTTTTTCGATTTCATGCACGTCATAATTGACCAGACCCCTGGCAATTTCCTGACCCGACTCATCGATACAGGCGACGACATCGCCGCGGGAAAATTGACCCTGGACCGACCGAATGCCAACCGCTAGCAAACTCCTGCCGGATTTTTGTAGCACCTGGACGGCCCCGGCATCGAGGGTCAGCTTACCCTTCAGGCTCAGTTGTCCGGCCAGCCACTGCTTGCGAGCAGTCACCGGCTCACGATCCGCCTCCAGCAAGGTCCCCAACTCCTCCCCCTGTAACAGGCGTATAAGTACCTGTTCCTCGCGACCATTCGCTATCACCGTGTTGGTACCGGAGCGGGCTGCAAGGCGCGCTGCCGACAGCTTCGTCAACATCCCACCTCGGCCGAGGCTCGCACCCTTGCCGGCCATCGCCGTCAGACTGCTATCGCTGGCCGATGCCTGCGGAATGAATTTCGCTCCGGGGTGAATGCGGGGATCCGCATCATACAAGCCATCCTGATCCGTCAGCACCACCATCACATCGGCGTTAATGAGATTGGCCACCAGCGCCGCCAGTGTATCGTTGTCGCCGAAGCATAATTCGGCCCTTGCCACAGTATCGTTCTCATTGACCACCGGCACCACGCCCATGTCGAGTAATGTGGTGAGGGTGCTGCGGGCGTTGAGATAACCGGTTCGGTCAGACAAGTCCTCGTGGCTGAGCAGGATCTGTGCAGCATGCACACCATGGCGCATGAAGCAGCTTTCATATGCCTGCACCAGGCCCATTTGCCCGACGGCGGCGGCGGCTTGTTGCAGATGTAGCTGTTTCGGCCTGGTTTTCAATCCCAGTCTCGCCACGCCTGCGGCCACGGCTCCGGAGGAAACCAGCACCGGCTGGATACCGGCTTTCTGCATTGCCACCAGCTGGCCGGCGCAGGATTCGATGGCGTTCGTATCCAGGTCCAGGCCGTTGTTGGTAACCAGGGAGCTGCCTACCTTTATGACCCAGCGTCTGCCTTGTTTGATCTTGTCACGCATGCCCTAATCCCAGTCTTCGTCCAGATCGCTGTCCACATCTGCCCTGCCGGCTTTACTCTGCTCGATGCTGCGCCGAATTTCGAATGCCATGGCGGTTTCCAGCTCCTGCTGTTGCCGCCTGTACTCCTCATCCTCAGTCAATTGTTGCCGGTGATCCTCGATGGAACCCATCAACGCCTCGCAGAGCTCGTCACAGCCGCTAGTATTGAGCGCGGATATTTCATGGATATCGCCGTCCCAATCCAGAACAGCACGTAATCCCTGCTTCAGCCTTGAGATTTCTTCTGCATCGATCAGGTCCACTTTGTTCAGCACCAGCCAACGTTCTTTCCTGGCCAGGGTCGGGCTAAATTTTTCCAACTCCCATGCTATTTTTTGTGCGTTTTCCACCGGATCCCCCCCATCGACTGGCAATACATCAACTAAATGCACTAATAATCGCGTTCTCGATAGGTGCTTTAAGAACCGGAATCCCAATCCGGCGCCCTCGGACGCCCCTTCGATGAGACCCGGAATATCGGCCATGACAAAACTTCTCTCCATGCCTCTGCTGATAACTCCGAGATTGGGTACCAGGGTAGTGAAAGGATAATCGGCCACCTTCGGTCTTGCCGCCGATACCGTCCGAATCAGGGTTGATTTTCCAGCGTTGGGGAGCCCAAGCAATCCCACATCGGCGACCAGCCGTAGCTGTAGTTGCAACACTCTGGCTTCACCCGGGGTACCCTTGGTGATTTTCCGGGGCGCACGATTGGTGCTGGATTTGAAACGCGTGTTGCCCTTGCCATGGAATCCGCCCCTGGCAACCATAACCACCTGTTCGGTATTATTCAGATCGGCGATCAGCTCTTCCGTATTCACATCGATGACACTGGTGCCCAAGGGCACCTTGACCAGGAGGTCCTCACCGCCCCTGCCTGTGCAATTGCGGCTCTGACCCGGGCGCCCGGCCTGGGCCCGGTAGCGAGGCTGGAAGCGAAAATCGACCAGGGTATTCAACGACGCATCTGCCTGGATGAAGACACTGCCGCCATCGCCGCCGTCGCCGCCATCGGGACCGCCTCTCTCGACGTATTTTTCACGACGAAAACTAAGGCAACCGTTACCGCCGTTGCCTGCATCTACCCTGATTTCTGCTTCGTCTACGAATTTCATATGTCTGAATCTGGGAATCTGGTGACAGTGTACTAATTCGATCAATTCTTGTACGAGGACACTATCCCCAACATGGCCAAACAAAAAAGCCCCGTCGAATGACGAGGCTTCACTACGAACTCAGTGTTCTTCAGGCCGTTTCGACGCTCACGAATTTACGATTATGCGGCCCCTTGATGGCAAATCTGACGATACCGTCTGACTTCGCAAACAAGGTGTGGTCTTTACCACAGCCAACGTTTTCACCCGGATGGAAGCGAGTACCGCGCTGACGCACGATGATGTTGCCGGCGATCGCCGCCTGGCCGCCAAATAACTTGACACCGAGCCGTTTCGACTCGGAATCGCGGCCGTTGTTGGTACTACCACCTGCTTTCTTATGTGCCATAAATGCCTCTGCTACTTTTTAATGCCTGTCAGGCCTTAATACCAACGATCTTGACTTCGGTGAACCACTGTCGGTGACCCTGTTGCTTGCGAAAGTGCTTGCGTCGATTAAATTTGATGATATGAATCTTCTTGGCCCGACCTTGTTTCAAGACCTCGGCAGTCACCTTGCCGCCTTCCACATATGGCGTGCCAATCTTCACAGACTCTCCCTCTCCAACCATCAGCACCTTGTCAAATTCCACCTTTTCACCAGTGGCGGCATCCAGTTTTTCCAACTGCAGGATTTCGCCTTCCTCAACCCTGTGCTGTTTGCCACCGCTCTCAATAACCGCGTACATATCTGTCTCCAAAACCTCTATTCGAACGGGAATCTGGCCCATTCCTATTGGGGCGGGCATTCTACGGGAACACCGGGATGTAGGCAAGCACAATCAGCCCCGAGGCAGTACAAATATTGGCCCTCCGCATGGGTCCGAGGCAGGACCGATCGCACTTTTTCCGGCTTTTTCCTACGCCAGTCGAGGCCAATCCCGGCAACTAGCCCGGTCGCCAATCCTGCCGTGGCTTGACAGCATCTGACTCGCTCCCTAGCATGCACACACGAGTTGTATCCATACCAGCCATCCCCACACCCAGAGCAGTTTCACAATCCAGGCAATGTCTCAGCAAACCTATCAGCAAATTCGAGCCGTCGTCGAGTCCGATTTCCTTGCCGTAGACAGCTTTATCGTCGCGCAGCTGCATTCCAATGTGCCGCTGGTGGAAAACATCGGCCACTATATAGTGGCCGCCGGTGGTAAGCGCCTGCGGCCCATCTTAGTGCTGCTTGCGGCTAGGGCCTGCGATATAAAAAGCGATCAACAGATTCCTCTGGCAGCCGTGATTGAATTCATTCACACGGCGACGCTGCTGCATGACGACGTGGTGGATATGTCCTCGCTACGGCGTGGCCGCCCTACCGTGAACGCCGAATGGAATAACCCTTCCAGCGTGCTCGTGGGTGATTTTATCTATTCCCGCGCCTTTCAGATCCTGGTGGAGATAGGCGATATGCGGATCATGCAGATTGTTGCCGACACCACCAACAGGATCGCCGAGGGGGAAGTTCTGCAACTGATTAGTAAAAATAACCCGCAATCGACGGAGCAGAATTACATGCAGGTTATCCAGGACAAGACTGCCATTTTATTCCAGGCCGCCGCGCAATGTGGCGCTATTCTGGCGATGGCGGAGGACAGGGTCGAAACCGCATTAAAGCAATACGGTATGCATCTGGGGATCGCCTTCCAATTGATCGACGACGTTCTCGACTACGATGGAGACACCGAGGCCCTAGGCAAGAATATTGGCGATGACCTGGCAGAGGGCAAGCCCACCCTGCCGTTGCTGTACGCCATGCAACACGGTTCCCCAGCACAGGCGGCGTTAATCTCGCAGTGTATAAGCGACGAAACCGTTACCGCCGAGACCTTCACCGAGGTCATCGGTATAGTCCGCGACAGCGGTGCGCTGGACTACACTCGCCGGCTGGCCGCTGAGCAGGCCCAGCTGGCCCTGCAGTCGCTCTCGGCATTGAGTGCCTCCGAGTACAGGGATAGCCTCGAGAGCCTGGTGAAATTCTCCGTCGACCGGCAAAGCTGAGCCGCCGCTGCTACGCCGCATTCACTGCTGTGCATTCTATAGCCGCCCTAAAACTAACGTGGTATAACGCCGCATAGGCGGGGCGATACCAATCCGGTAGTGCACCCCGATGTTTTCAATTAAGGGAGACAGTACGTGCTTGATTTAACCCGGCTTCCAACCCCCGAAGCTGTGATGGAGACCATCGAAGACGTAGAGAAATTCGAACGCACGCCTCGGAAACAACAGTTTCCCTACACCGACAGCTACCACCTGATTAGCGACAGCGCGAGTCGCTTCGGCGGTGATATTGCCCTGGAATTTCTTCTGCAGGGTTTGGTCGACGAACCGAGCCAGTCAGTTAGCTTTGCCGAACTCAGTGCCCAAATTACCCGCACCGCCAACGCGCTGCATGGGCTCGGCATTGGCCCGGAGGACGCGGTTTCCATCGTCCTGCCCATACTGCCACAGACTCATTTCGCCACCTGGGGAGCGCAGGCCGCTGGCATCGCCAATCCCATAAACCCGATGCTGGATGCCGACCATCTCGGTGAAATCATGGCGGCCGCCGGTGCCAGGGCTGTCATTTGCCTGGGGCCGTCGCCCCACAGCGACATCTGGGACAAGGTCTTAATAGCAGCGAAAAATTCCGGCAGTGTGAAGACGATCCTCTGTGTGAATATTCCCGGCTTGTGCGCCGAACGGCCGGATAGCGAAATACCCGACGCCTTGGAGATTCTGGATTTCGACTCCTGTATCGCCCAGCACGATGCCAGCGTCCTCGATAGCCGCCGAAAATTCAGTGGCGACCAAATCGCCGCCTACTTCCACACCGGTGGCACTACCGGCCGGCCGAAGCTTGCGCAACTGACCCACGACAATATGGCCTTCCTGGGACAATTGATGCAGGTCTATACCGCGCATCTGGAACGCCACACCGTGCTCTGTGGTCTACCGCTGTTTCATATCTACGGATGCATCATCCAGGGCATCGCCGCCTTCAGTGTGGGTTATCGTATCGTGTTGATGACGCCCTCGGGATTTCGTTCGCCGGAGGCGATGAAGAATTTTTGGCATCACATCGAGCGATTCCAAGTACAAAGCTTTGCGACGGTCCCCACGGTACTGATGGCGCTATCGGACATTCCCGTCGGTGACGCGGATATAAGCTGCCTCACCACGATCAACTCCGGTGCCGCCCCGCTGTCCCATGCATTCGAATTGGGCTTTGAAGAAAAATTCGAAGTCGAGATTGGCAACGGTTACGGCATGACCGAAACCACCGCCCTCATCTCCCGAGCACCCCTGGTGCAACCGCCGGGCAGCGTCGGCATGCGAATTCCATACTCACAGATTCGAATCGTTCACCTGGAAGAAAACCAGGTAAGTAAAGACTGTGATCTGGGTGAAAGTGGTGTCATCCTGGTGCAAGGACCGCAGGTATTCAAGGGCTATAAGAGCGCCGTCGATAACGCCAATGCCTGGATCGAAGACGACTGGTTCAACACCGGCGACCTGGGTTATCTCGATGCCGAGGGCTACCTCTGCCTCTCCGGTCGGGCCAAGGATCTTATCATTCGCGGCGGCCACAACATCGACCCGGAAACAATCGAGGAACCACTGAATGCCCACCCCGAGGTCGCTGTGGCTATCGCCGTGGGATTACCCGATCCCTATACCGGCGAACTGCCCATGGCCTATGTGGTGACGACGGCCGACAGCAAGATAAGCGAAGACGAATTGCTGGACTATTGCAAGCAGGAAATATCCGAACGGGCGGCGGTGCCGAAACGCATCATCTTCGTCGAAGCCATGCCGCTTACCGTAATCGGCAAGGTATTCAGGCCCTTGCTTCGGCAGATGATTTCTGAAGCTATCATCAGTGAGCACCTGCTAAGTGAATCAATCACCGCCACGGTGTCCAGCGAGATTGAAAAGAAACGTGGCCTGGTACTGAAGATTGTCGTCGATGATAAGGGTGGCATAGAGACGGCGAATGCATTGCTCAGTGGCTATACCTTTACCGTAGAAGTCAGTTGAATAATCGATGCCACGGAACCCCGAAACGAGAGAAACGACATGAAAACGATGAAAACGGCGCTGGGCATGCTTGCCTTGCTAGTACTCACATCCTGCACTATTTCGGGTCTGAATAACGGCACACCCGAACAAAGACGCCAGTCGATTCAATCCATGCGTCAGGAAGTGCTGGCCGAGCTGTACGCCATCAAACCAGACACCCGTGCCCAGCTCGTTGACGCCGCCGGCTACGCCGTATTTTCCAACGCTAATATTAACCTGATCATTGCCAGCTTCGGTGGAGGTATAGGCGTTATTCACGACAATACCTCCGGCGTAGACACCTTTATGCGGATGGGAGAGATAGGGATTGGCATCGGCGCAGGCGTCAAGGACTTCAGGGCCGTCTTCGTGTTCCATGATGCGGACGCCCTGGAACGATTTCTCGATGTAGGCATCTCCATCGGTGGCCAGGCTGACGCCGCCGCCAAGGCTGGAGATCTCGGCGCCGCGGTCGGCGGCGAGGCGGTGATTGATAATGTCTCTGTCTACCAACTCACCCAGAGTGGGCTCGCACTGCAGGCGACGGTCAAGGGAACCTATTACTGGCAGGATTCCGACCTTAATTAAGTCAGTACCTGAGATAACCCAAAAAAACATCTCGCTAGTGAAATAATTTCGATTAAAAAATACAATGCAATTTGCTATGCATGACTGGAGTTGTGTTTAGTTTATCCGCGAATTTGAGTTGCCTAGTCCCCTCTCGCACGCCCATATATCCTTCACTTTAGCCAGCGCTGCGGAACTCGCCTGCGGCTC
>CAJXIY010000027.1 GCA_913054495.1 uncultured Gammaproteobacteria bacterium
CTGATGGCTGATGGCTGATGGCTGATGGCTGATGGCTGATGGCTGATGGCTGATGGAGCCAGCTGACTATAGCAGATGAACCCGCGATCACCCTATCGAATTTGGCTGCGAGGCTGGGCCACGTGGGATTGGAATTTACGGAAAAGAACCTGTTACAGTCAGCCCCAAAACCCATAGCAACGCAGATCCCTGCTACCAGATCATTTGCAGCATGTCAGCTTTGAGAACCATCAATTTGAAGCGTCATGGCTGACCATTGCAGAATTGATTCAAGATTATTTATTGCTTGCATGCATCCAAATTGCCTCTACCACGCATCGTAGAAGAAACAACCAAGTAAATGAGGCACCAAATATGGACGGAATAGCTATCGGATTCGCGGCGGTTATATTAAGTATAGGTGTATTGCCTCTTAGTCTCTTGTTTTTTATACATAAAATTAAGGCTAAGAAGATGGATACGCTGATAAAGATCGTTGAGTTGGGCGGAAACGTCGATCCCGACATGATGAAAATGTTGAGCGGTGGCGAGGGAAACTACAAGACCGACTACAAAATCGGCATGATCTGGTTGGCGCTCGGTGTGCCCATAACTCTGGGCATCTGGCTTGAAAGCGGGTACGAGGAAGCAGTTTTCGGTACAATTGCTATCTTCATCGGCATCGCGTTTCTCATATCCGGGAAATACCGCTTGCGGGAATCTTCTTGAGAGAGACTGGATTTTAGTCAGTTTGAATGACGAGAGCTCATTAATCCGGCGCACCCTGGCGCTGCGTGACAATGATGCATTTTCTACCTTGGTGAAATTGCACCAGGGTAGAGTGCGGGCATTCCTGGTAAGACTCTGTAAGCAATACGATGTCGCGGATGATTTGGCACAGGAAACATTCATCAATGCCTTTCGCAAGCTGAGTAGCTACAAAGGTACCGGTAGTTTTTCGGGTTGGTTGTATCGCATCGCCTATCATTGCTTTCTACAACATCGACGCTGTGTCAGCCGGCGTCTGGAAGTTACCGATGACTATATCGGACAACTCGAAGTACTCAGCGACAGGTATGATTCAATTTCTACCGAGCAGAAGGATATGGAAAAGGCCCTGGCCCAGCTCAATACAGATGAAAGCGGGACGATCACCCTGTGCCACAGTTATGGTTTCTCACACCAGGAAGTATCAGACATTCTGAAGATGCCCCTGGGAAGCGTGAAGTCAAATATCAGCCGTGGTAAGACCAAATTGCGCAAAATACTGACCAGGGAAAGCACCCAGGAACAAAAATTGGAGAAGGCTTCGTGAACAACAACTCAAGTTTTGATTCCCTGGACCGCATGCTCGCGCAACCGGCCTTGATTGCGGACAAAGGCTTCAGCGAGCGCGTTGGCAGCAAATTGGCAACAGGCATTTCACTGCGCGACAAACTCTTTGCAGGGGCGGGAGTTTTCTGGCTGACTCTGATCGCTGCTGTGGTATCGCCACAGTCAGCCTATGAAGACCTGTATAGTCTGGCCGCGATGGTGGATTTTTCAGAACAGCTTAATCTCCTGAGTACGCAGATTCGCTCGATTGACTATTCGAGCTTGCAATCGGTGGATTACACGGTCTTGCAATCTTCCAACATCGGCCTGCTTGTTGCTGCGATGTCGATTGCGGCCGTATTTAGCCTGCTGTCGAGGGTCTGAGAGAGAAAACCACAACGGATGTTTTTCCTTCAGCGGACATACTAAAGCTTTGCTCGGAAGCTCCCTAAACAGATCCCCACTTCAGGAAGTTCATAAACTCACGCCGAGTCTTCGGGCCATGAGTTAGAAACGATGGCTGTGGATCTTGCTGATACGCCAGCTTTTCCGAGGCAACAAAGTCATTCGCAGTAAGCGCGCGAATTTCAGCCTCATCGATCTGGTAGGGAAGAGCGGCGTTCAGTCCAAACACCTTACGTCGCATGGCCGGGGAAATTGCGCTGTAGCCATATCGATCCTGAAATTCCTGTGAAATCTGAAAGGTTCTGAAGGCCTGGATCTGATCCTGGGGCGAGCCGTACCAGATAGAGTCCGTACCCCACAGCACATTGTCCTCGCCGATATATTTGAACAGCTTGCCGAGGGCGTGGGCGGCATTGTCCGGGTCTCGCATCAGAAAGCGCCAGGTGGACCCCAATTCCGCGTAGACGTTGGAATTAGGCGCCACTTCATTGTCCAGCACCGATTGAATCAGGGTGTCGATGCCGTCACGTCCTGCCCCCTCGATAAATTCCTGTTCCTGCACGCTGGCAACGAAACCAGAATGGTAAACCAGAAAATTCATATCCGGATATAGCTTGGCGACGATGCCAATATCTTGACATTGGCTGTGCTCATAGGACCGGGGACCGAATGGTAGCCCCTTGTGCACGCAGATATTTCGCACACCCAGGCGACGTGCACGCTCGATCATCGCCAGGCCAGGATCATCATGGAGATAGAAGCCGATGCCCCCGGGTCCGTACTGGGTATAGGTCTTGAAGGCCGCGATGTCCCAGTTTTCAGCCAGTTCGTCCATGCCTTCCAGGTCACCGTCCTGGTTTGGATTGACGCGGCCGTGCACCAGCAGCCGTTTGCTGCCCTGTAACTGGGCGACAATATTTCGGGTCTCGGTGGCATCCTCAATCGTTACCGGCTCGTTTTCACGGGTAGAAGGCACGAATGACAAGACCATGATGTCGGTATCGCTGTCGAGAAAGATGTCTTTTATGAACTCATTGCCACTCAAGCAATTCAGATAACCTCGATCACCGCCAGTTTCTCCGGCGTCGCAGGCGGCTTTTTCCATGCCGGCGTAGGGTCGGGCTGCGGGTGGAATTCTGCTGAGCCAGTCTCCCTCAGGATTGACGTAATGGCCCTGTACATCGAAGATAAACTCCCCGCCTTCGACTTCTGCCAGGGCCGAGGAAGCATCCAGCGCGCTCTCCTCCCTGATATCAAAAAACCCGCCGCGCTTGTGGTGATAGGAATTGGCCTGATTAAAAGCCAGCAAGGTACTGGCAGCACCACAGCTGGAAATAAGAAACTTACGCCGGGATTGACCACTGCGTCTGGCGTTTTCGCCGGCTAAGTGCAGGGCGAGCTTGTTCGCGCGTTCGTTGATTGGCGAGATAGGAATCGGCTCATATTCGCCATTAGAAGTGCTATCAATTTTTATGGGGAGACGGTTACCCTCTTTGTCTATTCGATCCATTGCCTTTCCTCCTAATCTATTTTTCTTGTTATCGAGCCTGGAGTGCCTGCTGCCTAGTTTGCCGGGACCAGATCGAGTCTCTCGAACAATACGGTCTCAATTTTCTCCCGAGAATAAAATACCGGAAATACCTTGTCGTTTGCCCACAGCTCGAACAGATTGTCGTAAAACGGGCTATCGGGATCCCCCACCTGCCCCGGTGTGTTCATGCCCAGGGTGTTGTCCCAATCCCGGGTATCCACAAAGATTCTGAAGGACGCGCCGGAGGTTTGATTGTCGCCGCTGCCGTTAGCACCCACGGTAAAACCGTTGCCTCCGCGTGGAACCGGTCCCACGTTGAGTCGTGAACGTAATTCATCATTGACTGCCGCCCCCAGGGGATGACGAATCTCGGCATGTTTGTAATCTGCCTGGCCATAGACCCAGTTTTGAATGTTAGGCCCGAGTTTCTCGCGCAGGTTCGCTACTCCCTGGGCCAATGTAGCGAGCAGGAAATCATCCCGCCCTGCGATTGGATCGTCGCCGAAGTCGCCATCCGGCGCCAGCAGCATGTCGATGCTGGTCTTCATGCCCAGGTTCAGATAGCTCGAGGCGATTTCCGGTACTTTCAAGGCTTCCATGTTATCCAGTAACTGGCGCTCGAAGGCGACGTAGATGCCGGCTTCGATGGAGTCTTTGTCCAGCACAAAATCCCAGTTCATCAGCATCTGTCTCGCGGTTTCCACCTGGGGGTCTGTCGCTCTCAGGTCTTTGAAAAACGGCATCAATGTGCGGGCGGGAATGGACAGATAATCATGCTGCAACTGCACCATATCCATCATGTTGAATTTACGACCCGAGGCCAGGACTTCACTGGCGCGGGCCCAGCGGTAGGGATCGGTCCAGGTATAACCGATGGCATCGAGATAGGGATAATCTGGCGTGGTGTAGTTGCTGTTGGAGGTCTCGATATAACCGCGGTCTGGATTGAATTCGTTCGGCTTGGCGGTGATGGGTAGATAACCGTCCCATTCGAAGCGACCATCGCCGGGCACCGGCACCATGCCGCTGAAATTTCTCCTTACCGGTGCAATACCCACTGCCTGCCAGCCGATGTTGCCGTCGCGGTCGGCCCAGATCATATTTTCCCCGGGGATATTGCTGTAATTCGTCGCCGCCCTGAATTCTTCCCAGTTCGTAGCCTGGTCCATGCGCAGGGACGCCAGATAAGGTGCACCCCCTACTTCCATCCAGGCTGGTCGCACGGCATAGGCCAGGTTCTTGTCGCGGTCTTCGAAGGTCACCGGACCATGTCGCGTGTATTTCAGTGCCACAGTTACCGGGGCACTGCCCTTCACATCGATCGTCTCCTCGATAATGCGCATCTCCTCCCATTGACCCTGGTAGCGATACTGGTTGGGATTGTCTGGATTGGTTTCATAGACATAGAGATCTTCACCGTCGGTGGAAAATACGGTGAGGCCCCAGGCACCGTACTGATTGTGGCCAATGGAAATACCCGGAATCTCTGGTTCGCCACCACCGAGAACGTCCCAGCCGGGGCCTACCAAATGCGCCCAGTAGCGCAACGATGGCACGGACTGCGCGCGGTGAGGATCATTGATCATCATCGGCCAGCCATCCTGGGTCAGATCTCCACTGATGACCCAGTTGTTGCTGCCAATATCGTCTATGGATCGTTTTCGTAAATGCATTTCCTCCTGCATCAAGGTATTGGCAATCTGCTGAAATTCGGCGTCAGTATTGCGCAATTCCGCCACTACAATGTCAGCGGGTTCGATTCGCAGACCACGTCGATAGGCATTGTAAAGATACAGAATGTCGTTATTGAGCAGAGAATCGCAGTCGATCATGGGATCCAGTGTCAGATCGGGCTCATGGGGATGGAAATACTGTAACTCCTTAACCATCGCCGCGCCGATGCTGCACACTGCCCGGCCGGTATTGAGCTCCCTGCCAATATTTCCCAACAGTCCCTGGTGTCGGGAGATAACCACTTCTTCGGTCCAGTGCCTGGGTTGAATGCCCAGTAGCTTGAATGGCAGTGGCAGATCTTCTGGTTTTTGCAAGGCCTCATCTATGTAGGCGTTAACACCGTGGACGAAGGCGGTGATGATATCGACGCCCCGGGGATGATAGTGATTCATTTCCTGGGCCATATAGCCCCGAAACTTAAACAGGCGGGTGCCATGATCCCGGTCTATCATGCGCGGGCCGAAAATCTCGGCGGTGGTGCCGGTGGCCTGGGCCCGCCAGATTTCAAACTGAAACAGGCGATCCCGCGCCGCACTATAACCCTGCGCGAAAAACAGGTCGTGCTCGGTTTCGGCGTAGATATGGGAAATGCCCCACTTGTCTTTCAGTATTTCAACAGTTTGATCCAGGCCCTCGAGGCGGACTGTTGCGGTTCCCTGTCCGAACACGGGCGCGGCAAGAATGCTGAACAGGGTCATGGCAGCTGCTGCGCTGGGAAGTCTGGAGAGTCGGTCAGCTGGCATGGGATTACCTCTTGGTTCGGTGCTTGAGATCGGGTAGATGGGCCCAACTATACCCCAGAATTCAAGAAATTAGCCACGTGGGAGGGCTGACGGCTTACCCGGACATCGCAGCGAGCAATCTCAGGGCTTGCTCGGCTTTGTCCCTGGGCACGAAAATATGATCGTGATAGCTGGCAGCGACTACATTTGCACTTATGCCGTGCTCTGCAAGTTTGCCAGCCACCGCAGCGGTCAGGCCGACGGCATCCAGGCTGGAGTGCACCGTCAAGGTAATCCCCTTGAACACTGATTCATACATGAGACCGGCTTCGTCAGCCACAATTTGTTCCAGAATCAGGCTTAGACCCTCATCCTCCTGAAAACTTGCCAGGGGCTTTAATTCGCGATAATCGACTTGAGTTGCGTGGGCGACGGTGCAGAAAACGTAGTCCGGCTTTAACAATACCGGCGCCAAGGAAATGAGCAGACGCCTTAGATCGGTTTCACCGCTATCGTTCATCAAACTTCTTCCCGCGTACCGGTCTCCTGGTTCAGAAAATTGCCAGCACATTAACCGGCGAGCCGGTGCCGCCCTCTACCGCCAGCGGTGCGGCCACCACCAAAAACTCCCAGCGATTCAGTCGCGCTGCGGTCTCGGCGACAGCTTCGAGATCCTGGTTGTCGAACAGATCCACACCCATCGCCACGATTGTCAGCTGGTGAACCGGGAGCTGCACGCCTTCGATTTGGGATGGGACCACATCGCTGGCCACGTCACTGCCGAGAAAGGCGACATCACGGGCCTTGATCCAGGGCATCGCCGAGGCGTGCAGGCCCGCCGCCCCCTGCGCCACAACCCAGGGACCGAGCGCGGCACGGCGAGCCCAGCGGCCGGTGCGCACGAAGACCGCATCACCCGGACGCACGACCACGCCAGTCATTTCTTCGAATGCCTCCAGATCTTCCTGGTAGATAGGCGTACCCGGCTCAAGGTAATCGACCCCCTTGAGAAGGGGTATATCGATAAGGACACCGCGGGTGACGATGCCTCCCTGCAGATTTGCAATCGAGTTGGTGGCGCAGCCGGCCTCGGTAACCGTGCTCTGATCCTTGCCGTTATACATCTTCCCCTTGTAGAAGATGTGGCACAGGGAATCCACATGGCTGTGTGAATAGCCGTGGTAGCTGATGCTGTAATTGTCGCTGACGGCGCCAAAGAAGCCCGGCTCAGCGGTGGCTTCGGGGACGGCCAACACCCGACGCTGGAACGGCTGCGGGACATCGGGCGCCGTCTCGGTCAGCAGCAGATGCTCAAGCGACACGGTGATGCCCTCGGTCACCGTAGCGATCGCCTCCAGCCGTTTCGCGGGGGTGATGAGATTGGCCGCGCCAAGCTGATCATCGGCCCCCCAGCGACCCCAGTTCGACAGCTCCTCCATCATCCGTTCGATGTCGGCCCGGGTGAGGTCGCGGGATTCCGGCGAGACGGTGGGAGGCATATAGCCTGTGGCCGCTGGCGCGGCAGCCGAGCTGTCGTCAGTAACCGGTGCGCAGGCAACGCCCGCGATAGCCAGGACCAACAAGCAGGTAAAGCTCAAAATTCGAGTTCTCATTGAATGCCTCCTCGTAGTGGTGAGGTAACGGTGGGGAAGGAACAGGAAGAATAATAGCTGCGCCGGTCGGTGTCTATCGGCGCTGTCTATTCAGCCCTAGCTATCGGCAATTCGTCGCAATTCCTACGCTGGCATTGAGCAAGCCAAGGTCTTACGCGGCGGTTCATTTAACCAATGCGCCACCGCATTCAGCTTAGTCTGGCTGTGTACCGGTTCCTTTAGTTGATCACCACCGTCGCTTGCATCTCCGGGTGCAGGGCACAGAAGATCTGGTAGTTGCCTGGCTGGTCGAAGGAGATGTCGAAAGTGCCACCAGTATCCAGCACACCGCTGTCGAACTCCTCGGGGCGAGGATTGATGGACGATCCCGCGGTGACAGTATGTGGCACGCTGTCGGCGTTGCCGAAGCGGATGATCTCGCCCACGCTGGCCTCGATGTTGCCGAAACTAAAGTTGATGATGGGTGCAGCCACCGCATCATCGTCGCGGATAGTGCGGATCTCCAGCATCTTCTCAGGTGAAGAAGCGACGGGCCAGACGCTGGGATTAAACATAGCGAACACGCCACCCTGGGGGTCGAAATCTGGCACGACGTAGGTGTGCATCATCCAGGTCGGGATCACCCGCATGAAGAACCCACCACCCGCCCTGCACTCCTCCGGCGTTGCGGTGGTGGCGGTCACCTCGACCTCACCATTGACGTCGTTGGCATTCTCTACGGAGCCGCCGGCGCAGGTGTTGTGGTGAATGTGCCAGTTGTCGAGCTCGCCGGCGAAGGCATCGGGATGGTCCTCGCTGAGCGCAATATTGAACACCGCACCAACCGGTTGGAAGCCTTCCTCGCCCACGAACTTGTCGCCTTCACAGCGGCCGATGTCGAGCCTTGGGATGCGTTCGCCACCATCTTTCGCGAACAGGATCATCTGGGGGCGATCGGGGTTGAATTCCAGGCCAGCACCAGGGTCCGTGACATGAATGCCCATGTTGGCGGTTTGGGCCGAGGAGATGCTCAGACCCGCCGCGCAGGCATCGTCGAGAGTCTCGTACTGCAAGACAGCGGCCTCGACTCGGGCCAGCTGGTCGAGTAATTCGCCGAGCGTGTTGCGGTCCATTTCGAGGTAGTCGGGGATCTCTCCGCCGGCATCGTAAATCGCCTGGAGCTCGACATAGGAGCACTCCTGCGCGAGCTGCTGGCAGCGGACCTGATGGCCCACAGGCCCCTCGATGAGGGTCGCCACGATATTGTCGCCCTGACGCTGGTATACGTAGCGACTAAACCCGTACGCGCCCACTGGCCCGTCGGGCGAGACCTCGGGCAGAGATCGGTCGTTGGGCGGACTCGGCAGGTCGGCAAGCTGTGCCGCGTAGTCAGGCAAGACCACTTCCTGCGCTTCGTTGGTCGTCGTGTAGGCGGCCGCAATCAGAGCCACCACCGTTACACTTCCTATCAGTCGTTGCATACTCCCTCCCGGATCATTCTGGAACCCACGATCATTGGAACATTTGGTGGAAATTGATCGTATCAGTGAGCCGAGAGTCTGTCGAGCCATTCCCGAAACCCAGAGTCAGGAAACCAAGGCTCAATTCTTTCCTCTCGACATCTTTGAAAACGGCGAATCTGGATGTACGCTAAATTGCATGACCTGACCCTGGGTCTTGAGTTTATTCGAATAATGACTACCATATTGCATATTGAACCAAAGGAGAAAGCGGTCAATGTCAGATTCCCAGCTAGATTGCCCAAAATGTGATGGTACGTTAGAAACCAAGACCCACGAAGAGATCAGTGTTCAGCGTTGTAATAGCTGCTATGGCCTACTGATCGACCCAGAGATGATGGACAAGATGAATGATGAATGGATGGTCGAGAAATTCTTCGATGTCGGTCCAGCATCTGTTGGCAGAAAATATGACAAGATTGACGATATCGAATGTCCGCTGTGCAAGATCGAAATGACCAGGCTGACAGATCCCGAACAAACTCACATCTGGATAGAAACCTGCCCTCTGTGTTATCGGGTTTTTCTCGATGCAGGGGAGTACACTGATCTGAAACATCATACTTTCACAGACCTGTTTGAACGCTTTCTAAAAGGCAAGCGCTTCAAGGATTAGGGTTATAGGTTAACGGGGTCTATATGAAACAACTATTTCAAAACCTGCGCCAGCGCAGGCTCTTGCAGTGGTTAACAGTATTTCTGACTGTGGCCTCAACCTCGTTTTTATCGGCGACAACGGCGAGCGCCCAGGCTGAGCCGATTGCGATTCGGGCGGGCCGACTGCTCGACGGAGTGGGCGGTGTAATGGAGAACGTGACCATAACCATCGAGGGATCGCGTATCATCCGGCTCGACGATTCATCGGGTCCGGTTGACTACGATCTGACGGATCTCACCGTGATGCCCGGGTGGATCGATACCCACGTGCACCTGACCGCTCACTTCAATGCACAGGGTCGCTACAATCGAGACCCGGATGAGACTCCGGCCCAGACTGTGCTGTACGCTGCCGAGAATGCACACCGGATGTTAATGGCTGGCTTCACCACCGTGCAGAGTCTTGGCAGTGTCGCAGATAAGGATCTGCGCGACGCCATCGAACGCGGTGAACTGCCAGGACCGCGCGTGTTGACATCATTAAGGGCCATCTCTGTAAGTTCGGGGACACCGGATGAGCTGAGGAGTATTGTCAGGGAGCTGCATGCAGATGGAGCGGATGTGGTGAAGATGTTCGCCTCCGCGAGTATCCGGGAAGGTGGTGTTAAGCTGATGTCGGACCAACAGATCCGCGCGGTCTGTCATGAGGCCAATGAGCTCGGGCTGCGCACCGTCGTTCACGCCTACGGTACCGAGAGTCTAACGGCGATCATCGAGGCGGGGTGTGAAGGAATCGAACACGGCAACCGCTACAGCGATGAAGTGATAGCGTTGATGGCGGAGCATGGCACCTACCTGGATCCACACCTCGGCTTACTCTACGCCAACTACTTCGACAACAGGGAGAAATACATCGGTCTTGGGAATTACACCGAGGAAGGTTTTGCACTGATGGAAGAGGCGCGGGTAATCGGATACGAAACTTTCCGACGTACCCTCGCCAATGGCAATGTGAAGATCGTGTACGGAACCGATGCCGTTGCGGGGGCCCATGGAATGAACGCCGAAGAGTTTATCTATCGGGTTCGGGACGGCGGCCAGGATCCGATGGCTGCGATCGTTTCTGCGACTTCCCTCGCTGCCGAGTCACTCGGGCTTGCTGACCAGATCGGCTCGGTTCGCCCGGGTTATCTGGCCGATCTTGTCGCGGTAACCGGTAACCCGCTCGAAGACATAAGCTCAGTTCGCAATGTGAAATTTGTAATGAAGGACGGCGTCGTTTACAAAAACCTTCCCAGATAGTCGAAAGGTTTGATGCCAGTATTCTTTACCGAGGAATCAGAGTGTAAAAATAGGAGCAGGATATGCGTAAGAATAATCGTTTTTCCCTCTCTCGAAGAAAGTTTGTCAGCCAAACACTATTGGCAATGGCAGGGATCTCGCTATTTCCGGCCCTGTTCTCTTCCAGGATTCTTGCCCAGGCGATGCCATCGCCGGCACCCATGAAGATTGGCATCATCGGCTCCGGTCGCATCGGTGGCTCTGTGGGTCTGCGCTGGGCAGAGGCGGGCCACGAGATCATGTTTTCATCGCGCAATCCCGATCAACTCGGCGAACTGGTCGCCCAGGCTGGTCCCAAGGCCAGCGCAGGGTTTCCGCGGCAAGCAGCGGAGTTCGGCGACATCGTCTTTATCGCCGTGCCCTATGCCGCAATGCCCCAGGTGGGAGAGGATCTTGCGCCGCTGATGCAGGGCAAGATCGTCATCGACTGTGGCAATCCCTATGTGAGAAGGGATGGCGAAATGGCTGCGGTGGCACTAGAGAAGGGTACCGGTGTCGCCTCGGCAGAATTCTTTCCCGGCGTGAGGCTGGTACGGGCGTTCAATGCCCTGAGCTGGACCGAAGTCAACAATCAGGCCCATCGAGACGGTGAACTCATTGCCATCCCCATCGCCGGTGATGACGCAGAGGGTGTTGCCGTTGCCAGTCAGCTAGTTATCGATGCCGGGTTCGATCCGGTGGTAGTTGGCTCTCTGGATCGAGCGCGAGAATTCGATCAGGGAACAGAAGTTTACGTAAAAGGCATGACTGCACGGGAAATGCGCGCCGCCCTGGGCCTGTGAGCACTTGGGAAAATTCTAGTAGAAGTCGGAGCCACTTGCTTTTCACAGCACTGAGACGTCCTTTATTTCTAGGTCACTTTTTATTTGATTGTCATGGGTCGTCTGGCGCCGACTCATCATACTGGAGAACGCCATCGGGCATTATCTCCCATGTCGCTTTCGAGCCAACATAGATATGCCGTGCGATTTCAACTCCCGGATCACCATTGACACAGCCAAGGCTTACGCCATGTATGGTTCCATTGAACACGCCGCACAGAGTCGATCCACACTTGCTGCAAAACTGCAGGCCGAAGCCATAGCTATTCTCGTATGTAGAAAGTAAATCTTCACCTGCAAGCCATTCAAATTCTTCTGGATTCATCAATGCATAGGCTGAAGCCTGAGCGCTAAAAGCTTTTCTGCAGCGCGAACAATGACAGGATCGCGCGTCTCGAAGCAGCCCGTTTATTGAGTATCTAACTTCACCACAGAAACATTCTCCACTGATAGTCACTGAATTCTCCTGGCCGAAAACGTCAATCTAGAGGCATAAAAAAGGCGCAGATTTTCGCGCCCCAACGAGGGCAGCGAACAGCTTAATGCTCTGCTTAGTGTGTTTATCTTTCATCGTATTCCCTGATGAGTTTTGCTGTTGCCGCCATGCGCCAGGCTTGTTCGACGATAGCCGGCATTGCATTCCAATCTACCGCTTCCAAATTAATCAGGATAGCCCGTGAATTTGTATAGTGATCTGTTATATAAAATACTTCAGGTGCAGCGGCAAGCAGCATCTCCCGGTCTACGAAATCACAAAGGATTACCAGGCCACCTTCGGCTTCGGAGCGCAGCCTCGCCATAAACTTTTTCTTCACCTTTATCGCAGGTGTCCCGTAAGAACGACTCTCCTCTATGCCAGGGAACTGTTTTGCAACTGCAACGACTCTCGCAAATAGGTCCGCGTGCTTTTTATCAGGTGGAAACCTAATTGGCACAGGATCCTTTTTTACCATCAGAAGTAGTCTCTTTGCGCAGGATATGCAATGGATAAAAAATCGACTTGCCAGTGCGAAAGCCAAACAGCGGCTAATCGCTTTTCAGATGTTTTCAGTCGCGTCACAACGATCTGTGATCAGCATTCTGACCTGCTTGATTCCCAGCGATTTCGTTACCGTTGCTCGTCGTGCTCCTGTCGACGCGCACCGGCGAGGATGCCGGGGAGGGCATAGTTGCCTTCGTGACAGGCAAATTCATAGACCTTGTCATCGGTGGCGAGAAATCTGGCTATACCATGCCAGGCTTGGGAATAATATTTCGGATCTTCGACCGTAAACTCATAGTCAATCTGCTCATCGGAGATGCGGGTAAAGCGCTCCTGTACACGGGCGTTGGTGGACAGGCTAGTGCTCGCCTCTTCTTGCAAGGGGCTGAAATTAGTAGTTTCAACCACTAGTGTGTCGCCATCCCAATAGCCAATGGACTCGCCGAACAGGGGTGTCACCGACTGCATCTTGTATTCGCTGTTAATGGGCACGATACGGGCGTGACTTATCATCTCGGTTCTTAGCACCACATATCCAGGGGTCTGAATGATTTCATAATTATTATTGTAAAGCCCATTGATCATGGGCGGCCCTGTGCGCAGACCGGTGCTTATACAACGTTCCGATAGGGGTCGGACTTCCGGGCCATCAAAACCGGAATTCTTGCGGCGCAGTGCCGACCTAAGTTCTCGACCCTGGTCACTGTAGGGAATGCGGCCATCCGCAGGATCATCGATCCAGGACGTGCGATATTCCCCGTTGATGACGCCGAACTTGGTGCCGGGATCGATCCAGAAGGCATTGTAGCCACGCCCTCTGGGCAGATCACTACCATCGAGCAACTCACCCTGCACCAGATTATCGTCGGTGGCCAGCCTCACATTTTGCGGGTGCTCGTCGGTGGCGCGATTGATTTCATCATCCGTTAACACCAGATTTTCGTAACGGGCATTGCGCTCCAGGGTCGTGATAGACGCGTTGGACCAGGTGCCCTGCAGGTCTGGTTTACCATCCGCCGTTCTCGGTGGTTCATAGGCTTGCCCCCATGCGCTGCTTAGCAGCAGCAATGAAGAAAAAACCACGACGAATTTGTTCAGGATTCTTATCTGCATAAATGGTTTCCTGCATGCTTCGAAATATGATGTTTAGCCGCCACCATTGTGCCACGCAAAGACGCTGCTACCAGGGTTGTCCACAGTTTCAGATTGCCGGACAGGACCCGTCAAATCCATCTAGTGATGATTCCCGCGCGCAAGGCGCCACGAATGGTTGCTTGAACGTAAAAGCATCGCTAGAGGGCCCCTGTTGGCGCAATTGAGCCAGCTTTTGTTTGGCTTCGTCCACAGTGGGGATAGTGCCGACGGGAACCCACCACAATACCATATAGAATTCTCGCATCATCTCAAACCATTCTTTACGCCGCTTCATGATTTCAACATGGCCCGAGCGATATACGTAGTTGTGCAATGATTCGATGTTATTCCAAAGTGTTAAGTTCACCAGCATCTCGTCGCCGAAGGGACGAAAACTGGTGGCACTGCCCGCTTCATCCTGGAGCCGCCAGACAAATCCATCCGCGGCCTCGGCCAGGGCGTTGATGCGATCCAAATTGGCAACAAAATCCGACAGCTGCGGTGACTCTATCGGCGCCAGCATGCGAGCAATGTTGAGTTGAGCCAAGTGATAGTCGTCCATCAGGCGCCTGCGTTGCAATTTTCGATTTTTTCAGTCTGCTTGCCAATCCAACTACGCAGCTTACTTGGAAAGCCGTTTCAATCTTCCAGGCTCTTGATTCTGTCCTCGTTGATCTGGTTGGCTCGCTGTGAAGCGGGTCGGGCCGCAAGTTCCGCAGTGTACTTCTCAAACGCCGGACGCTTCTCCATGGTACCGAACATCATGCCCCAGATCAGAGCAGAGCCCAGGTATACGTCCACCGCCGTGAAATTTTCACCGCATACATAGGGACCCTTGCCCAACGCCAACTCCAGCGCATCCATGGTGTCCCCGTGACTACCAAAACCGACAGAGCGCTGCTTGTCCTCTGCCAATTCCCAACCCATGGACCGGGTAGTTACCGCCATTTCTGCCGGGCCGGCGGCGAAAAACATCCAGCGATAGAAATCGGCAAGCGCCGGATCACCATGCGCCGGGATCAAGTTCTTGTCGGGATAACTCACCGCCAGGTAGGTGCAGATAGCGGGAGTTTCGGTGACTACCGCGCCCCGGTGTTTTATCGCCGGTACTTTCCCCATTGGATTCACCGCCAGATACTCGGCGCCCTTCATTTGCTCACCGTAATCGATCCACTCCGTGTCATAGGGCTCAGCCAGTTCTTCCAACAGCCAATGCACGATGCGGCCGCGATTGTGGGTTGGTATAGAAAGTAATGTCGCTCATAAGCCAACCTGTCAATTTAAGTGATGAATGAAGCACTGCATTGGCTGCCTAGCGCGTGAGCCTGAATGTTGAAAAGGGCTCCAGCGTGTCAATACTGTCCAGGCCTTGGGTCGGCAACCAGGCAAATTGCTTCACCTGAATGCTGTCACTATCGATGTCGAGAATGGAAAACCCGTTATTCTCTATCGGATGTTCACGCTCTTGAAGTTCCATACTAATTGGGATCGTGGCGCCACTGCCACGGACAGCGCTGGGCCACCCGGTGCCGGTACCAATCGGTCCAGCCAGAATAGTGTGAATCGGCTTATCGAAATTGAGCTCACCACTACGGGTAATCATCGCCGAACCGACAGCATGCAAATCGCCTGAAATGATCAAGGGAATACGCTCATCCTGGCTCGATAACATGGATAGTATGCGCTGATGCTGTGAGAACCAGCCGGACTGCCAGTAAGGTTTGGGGTTCTCTAGCCCCAGCTGGCCATTGGGCTGTAGATAGTCTGGATACCACTCGCCCCATTTTCCGGCCGACCAGCCAAAGGGTGTTGAAGGAATGTGAATCAGATGACGGGTGCTGGCTTCCGCAGCCGTACGTTTCGCCATCCAGCGTTCCGCAGTTTCCTCTACAAAGACTGCTGTCGGTCCTGCCAGGGTAATGAAACGCCGACAGTCATACATCAGCAATTCCAGCAATGATCCCCATCGGTATGAACCATAGGTCTCACTAGCGCCATTCGCATCAGAACCGGAGAGATGGACCGGGCGATTTTCATCCGGCATATACTCTGGAAAATACAGGGACTGAGACGCCCTGGCCAGGCGCGCCGTGAAATTGCGTGGCGGGAAGGTAACGATATCATCGGTGCCTTCATCGTTCTCGAAATAATCGTGGTCATCCTGGGTCAGAATCAGTGGCACTGAGCGGAAATTAATAGCGTACAGAGAAGCAATTTGCTCGTCCTGGCAGTTGGTCAGCGTGGCTTCGTTCGAGCTGCCAAAAACCGGTAAATCTTCGTCGAATTTGCCGTATTTGCCGTAGATCCGTTCCCTATTCCGCTGCCGCTGTGCATCGCCAAGCCAGCGCCGTGCAACATTTTGATCCCAGTAGGTCTGATCCCCCACGCCAATGGCAAGGTCTGGTGCAAATGACAGGGCACGGTCCAGTAAACGCTGACGCATAGTGACTGGTAAATAACGCCATGTGCCGGATTCGGTCTGGGCATTATCGGGACCGCCGGCACAGCTGAATATCAGCAGACGCATGGATTCAGAATCAGCATCGGGTGAGGGCGTAGTCGCCAGCGGCCAGGAGTCGGCAAAGCGAGAGCCATCCTGGGCATGCAGGGATAATTCGTACTGTTGCGAGCTTTCTAGCCCACCTGCGCGAAATGACCAGAACCGACCCAGTGTATCGAGCCGCCGACCAGGAATAGTGAGTGCCCCGATGTGTAGGCTGGGATTGCTCTGGGACTCCACGAAAGAAACCTTCAACAGGATGCTGTCGTGATTCGTCAGGGGAAGGAGATGCTGGATCTGACCACCTGACCAGCTGTCCGCACCACGAGATATCGAAGGCAGTAACATGGCGCCGGATAAAAGGGAACTATTGCGGATGAACTTTCTGCGGTTCATTGTGATTCCTCGCCGTCAATAATATAGCTGGGAACATAACAGAAAAACGCGCTGGCGCGGTAACTTTTACAACCGACGGTGGACTTCATCCGAGATAGCTTTTATTCTTCGCAACGAGCAGCGATTCAATTCCGCGCCACCAGCCTGCCAAACTCCAAAATAGGTTAAAGCGAACAGAACCAGCCACACTAATGGATTGGATGTATCTTATTCTTGCAACTTTCTTTGCATCGCTGGTTCAGTCGGCGACGGGATTCGGCTTTGCCCTGATAGCAGTCCCCTTTTTTCTGATCGTATTAAACTCATCAGACGCGATTCAGGTCGTGATTATTATTACCCTGATCACGTCAATGTTGCATTGGGTACTAATCAGGAAAGAGACTCCGCTGGACTTGCTAAGATGGCTGTTTGTGGGCTGCACCCTGGGTTTTCCGCTGGGTGTTCTGATTTATATGCAACTGGAACTGGATGCGCTCAAAATGTTGATAGCGGTATTGATCATCTTGATCAGTATTTACAATGGCTGGCAGATGTTCCGCAACCATCGTGCCACCCATGTGCCCGACTCTAAGGACGCAAAACCGGCGGCGCTTACGGTCGTCGGCCTCACGTCCGGGATGATGGCGAGTAGCATGGCGATGCCGGGCCCGCCCCTGATGCTTTATTTATCGACCACCGCGCTCGACAAGAATCAAATCCGGGCGGCGATGTTTGCGTTCTTTACATTTTCCTATGCCGGCGCGCTTATTATGCAGTCATTATTTATCGGTGTGGGACGGCAAAGCTGGGAGATGGCGGGAATTCTGACACCCGTTGCCATCATAGGATTGTTCGTCGGACAGTTACTATCGAAGAAGATCAGCGAAGCGTATTTCAAAGCGCTCGTACTAATTATTTTGTTAATGACGGGCAGCGTCATGTTGCTCAACTTATAGGAAAGATGAAAATTACATGCTAACTGACAAATTCCCAAGAGCCATCCTGTCGCACACCCCAACACCCCTTGAGTTTCTAAAAAACATGACTTCGAATCTTGGGGGCGCAGATATCTGGATAAAACGGGACGACTGCACCGGCCTCGCCATGGGGGGAAATAAATCCAGGCAACTGGAATATTATTTGGGCGAGGCGATTGCGCAGAAAGCCGACACCATTCTCATCACCGGTGCCGTGCAATCCAATTACGCTCGCTGCGCCGTTGCCGCCGCCCGAAAATGCGGTATGGAAGTTGAAGTGCAACTGGAAGATAGAACCCCCGATCGACCCCAGGAGTACCACAATTCCGGAAATCCCTATTTGATGAAGATGATGGGCGCAAAAATCCATTATTATCCAGACGGCGAAGATGAGGAAGGCGCGGACAATTCACTCTATGAAATGGCAGAAAAGTTAAGGAGTGACGGCAAAAATCCCTACGTGATTCCCCTCAGCGGAAGTCAACCGCCCCTGGGTGCACTGGGATATGTCGATTGTGCGGAAGAACTGTTGCAGCAGTTTGACGAGTTAAAGCTTCAAGTAGATGGCATTATTATTGGCACAGGCAGCGCCATGACCCACGCGGGACTGCTCGCAGGTCTACGCGCAATGGCGAGCAAGATTCCGGTTTATGGATTTTGCGTGAGGCGCGATAAAGCATCTCAGACCCTTCGCGTGTTCGAAAAAGCCAAAATAGTAGCTGAAATGATTGGCCACCCGGGCATCATCAGTGCCGACGATATTTGGGTTGATGACAGGATGTTGCGCCCGGGGTATGGGCAGCTTAATAGCGATGTTTTATCAGCGATTCATAAAACCGCCGAATGTGAAGGCATCCTGATAGATCCGGTTTATACCGGGAAGGCCATGGCTGGGCTGATTTACCTGGTTGAGAACAAACATTTTTCTGCAGATCAAAATATCGTATTTCTTCACTCGGGAGGCACACCGGCGGTATTCGGGTATCCTGAAATTCTCGAAGAGAAACTATGATTGCGCTGGTTTCCTTTTGAATTGCTTATTGGCAAAATAGAAGAGATTTCCGAGCATCATAAACCCAATCAGGTAGACCCAGGAATTCAAAGTTGCCTGTGAAATAGCGAAGGCAATCACCAGCAAGGCGATTCCTGGGACAAAAAACCCACCGGCCAGGGGCATTGCTTCCCGGGCCGTCTCTGCGTCGGCATTCTTTTTGATTATGGGCAAGGCAAGCGTGCAAATCCCATAGGCCATCATCCTCGCCAGCGCACTGGCCACCGCAAGATACACAAAGGTTCCGGATATCGCCAATAGAAACACCAATGTGCTGAAAAATAAAATTGAGTTCACCGGTGTATTGTATTTTGCCTGGATCATGCCAAACCATTCAGGCAAGTCCCCGTCTCTGGACATGGTGAATGAAATTCTGGAACTGGAAATAAGTGAACTCGTCACATTACCGGTAATTGAAAAAATAGCAGTTAAGATAATCACTACGACTCCAGCGGTTCCCAGTAACGCTCTCCCCATCTCCACAAGCGGTGCGCCGTCGTTGCCCTCTGGAGCCACTGCAACGTAAGCAAGCTGAACTAAAAAATAGAACACCGTGATGAACAACATCATGGTTATCAGCGCCCTTGGCATGGTTTTTTTAGGGTTTTTGGTTTCCCCTGCACTCACCAACGACGATTCAAATCCAACAAAGGCAAATAGAATGAGAAGCGTAAGTGCGCCAGCGTCATCGATGCGGGGAAATTCACTGGGTATAAGAACTTCAGGCGTTAAATATTGAAACGCGAGAATGATCATGACAAGCAGTGGCAGCGTCTTGAAGAACGTCAGGATATTGATGACCTGAATGGCCTTTTTGATGCCGAGAACATTGATAAAAGTAAGCAGCGCAATGACCAGAAAGATCATGAAATCGCGCAATAATCCACCCGTTGCGCCATCCCAAAGATAGGCGACATAGTCAAACAACACATTAACATTGGCGGCAAAGGAGGCCACCCGTCCCATATAGAGCAGCCAACCAGTCTGAAAACCGGCCCAAGGACCAAACGCAGAGCCGGCGTACAAAATGGGGCCCCCGGTATTACTGAAATAGCTGGCCAGTACCGCGAAGGTTAAGACAACGGGAATGATCAACACACCGAATATGAGAAACAGCCAGGGACTGAAACTTCCCGCCATCTCCATGAGTGTGCCCGGCAAGCCATAGATCCCCGCGCCAATCACACAATTGAGAACCAGGAACAAGGCTCCCCATTTACCAATATCCCGTTTTAACCCGGCCGATGATTCTTCGTTCGTTTCCCTACCAGCCATTCTATTCCCCCTGCCTTTATGTTTTCAGATACCACCTGGATCGCAATATTGAATGTGACCGGACACGCTGGATGCTGTCAAGAATAAATGGGGTCAGAGTAAAAATACAGTGCTGTATTTTTACTCTGACCCCATTTATTTTAATCTGACGCGAATCTGCGTTAATATCTTCACGCTGGTTTATTTCCACAGGCGAGCTGGTTCAGGACCGCATCGAATAATATGAGTCGCAGAAAATTTTTGATAGCCATGGGTGGTATCGCCATCGCCTCGACACCTGGAATCCTGTTGGCCGGACGCTCGCGTCTCGCTGTGGGCGTCATCGGAGGCGGCATCATGGGCGCTTCGATTGCCTTACACCTTGCTCAGGCCGGAGTCGACGTCACCGTATTCGAAAAAACGGCCATTGCCAGCGGCGCCACCGGTAAATCCTTCGCCTGGCTGAATGCATTCAGTGATGACTCACACTACCGGGATCTCAGGTTGCAGAGCCTGCGGGCTTATCACCAACTGGAGGCGGAGATGCAGTTGGATATCACCTGGGGCGGCAGCCTGCTGTGGAAGCAGCAACCTGAGGCCGCAGCAGCACTAAGTGAGCGCGCGCAAAGATTGGACCGAGCCGGCTATAGAATGAGCGTTCTGGGGCCGAAAGAGTTTTCTGAGCTGGCGCCAAATCTTGCGCCCGGTGCATTTGAAACCGCCGTCTATGCGGGCCTGGATGGGCATCTCGATCCCGTTCAAGTGACCAATAAATTTCTCGATCAAGCCAGGAAATATGGCGCTCGGGTGCTCTATCCCTGTGAGGTGACGGATCTGAAATTTTCTGGCAGTCGCCTGACCGGCGTTGCCACTACCAGTGGAGAATACTCCCTGGACCGACTCGTGATCGCGGCGGGGGTCGACACGCCGGCCCTGGCAGCAAAGATCGACTATGTTGCGCCGCTGAAACACGCACCGGGAATTCTTGCCCACAGCGTGCCTCTACGACCGCTTATTCGAACGGTAAACGAGCATCTGCCAGTCTCCTTCAAACAAACCTCAAGCGGCAGTATCGTCGGCACAGACAGTTACTATGCGCCGGAGATTCCCGCGCATCGCGATATCCTGCAAGGGCGTCAGGATTTTCCCGGCATGGAGCTACGTAGCCTGCATGGCAGACGTATCCTGGACAGGATTGCGACTATGCTTCCGGGTGCGCGTGGTGTAGGTCTGCAACGATTGACTCTGGGTTTTCGACCACTGCCCGAAGATGGCTTTCCCATCGTCGGCTATATTCCGGGATTCGACGATGTCTATATTGCCGTCACCCACAGCGGTGTTACCCTGGCCGCCATCATGGGCGAGATAATTCGTCGCGAGATTCTCACTGATATAACGCTCGACGCCTTTGCACCCTATAGGCCGCAGCGGTTTATCGGCCAGGTCGCTCATTCTCAAGCCACCGACGACAAAGCTCGCCTCCTCTCAGCGGTCAATGATTGATGCCTTATTCAGATCGATCCGGATTCAGGGAAAACAAGTCATTGTTGATATTCCCATTTCTGACCGGGCATTAACCGTACGACTTCGATCTCTTCGCCCATACGCTTCGCTTCTTCTTCGGCATCCGCTCCAGAACTTCGCAGGCCAAACAGAAATGGAATGGGCTTTTGCGAATCGTGAATGGGGACTAGAGTCTTCGAACCCAGAATACGTGTTGCCTCAACCGCATCCCTCCCGTCCATTACGAGCTTCAAGAGATTGAACAAATGAAAGCCATTGACAGGTACTAAGACTACGTCGATGCAAGAGCTACCCATTCGATCCCGATACTGTCGAAGCGGTTCGAGGTCACAGGCTTCACTCCCGAAAAATACACGAAGATCTGGTGTGCACAGGACGTAATTGTTGACCTTTAAACCGGCGGAGTGTTGAGCGGCGACGACTTCGAACGACAATCGATCCGAGATTCGACGACTCGCGTTCCACTCAAGTACTTCGACATGCTTGAATCCAACCGCCCGTGCGCTACGCTCCATTGATTTTGTGGCAACAAACACGGGCGTTTCATCCTTATACTCATATGACTCCAAGGAGCCAATCTGCCAATGATCGAACACTGAGTGACCAACGAGAATTGCCGAGAGCCTAGGAAGTTGCGAGACCTTCATCCCGATTGGTTCATTCCAATTCATATACCAGCGTTTTGTGAAATAGGGATCGGTCAGAACGGCATCCTTACCAAATTGGAGAAGGACACAAGAGTTGATAACACGCGTCACAGAAAATGATGCGTTCATAAGATCAATCCTCTGGTAAAATGGCAGGCGCCATCCAAGCCGGGGTCGTTTTAACCAACATGAAAATCGGAAATGTCATTTCAGTTCCTTAGATTTCACCATGAGACCTTCCAAGGTGGTTTGGCTGTCACCACTGCAACTGCCTGCGAGCCGTAACGTGAAGTTTGTCCAATCAGCCCTGCATCAGACGTGACTTGTCGCCTTCAGGTGACAATGTTATTTTCTGTCAATCTCACGAAAATAAGTACTCGCATCAAATGCCGAAAGATCAAACCGCCATACACCCTCGAAAACGCCCGCGTCAGGCACGCGCGGCAGCTACATTTGACGCCATTCTGGAGGCTGCTGCTCGCATTTTGGAAAAAGACGGATTTGACTCTGTGAACACCAATGCAGTCGCCGAACTTGCAGGAGTTAGCGTTGGTTCACTGTATCAATACTTTCCCACTAAAGAGTCAATTCTTGCTGAACTGGTCAGGTTCTATAGAAATGTATTGAAAGAAAAAGTGGAGAGTGCTGTTGCATGGGGAATGGATAAGACATTAGAGGAGACCATAGACTTGTTGCTTGACGCGGCCGTGTCACATCAACTCGAACGCCCTGAATTAGCCTTGGCACTTGAACAGGTCGAATCCATTTTACCACTCGATAACGAAACGCTCGCATTGACCCAGACGATGGTCGACAACGTTGAGATGTTACTTTCCGCGCACAATGTGTCAAATCCAGGAGAGACCTCCCGCGACATCGTCGCTTTAGCAAGAGGTATCGTCGATGCCGCAGGACTTGCAAAGGAAATCGACCAAGCTGCCATTCATCGAAGAGTACGACGCGCTGTATTCGGATACCTTTCCTAAATAAGGGAAGGAGAGAAGGTCAACAAAATCGCGGGGTCGGGTCTTGCATGTTAGCGCCCAGATGTCTTGTCCACGCTAATATGCAAGACCTGATCCCATGATGAACTGTTTGGCGATCTTGACCAATTCACTACTATCCGTCAATTTGAAACCCATATCCGCAAAAGCCGCCAGTTCCGTATCGGTGGGAAAACTATAGTAGTTCCCTGCCTGGACTTGAGGTTCGGACACGGGCACGCCGGACCCCGCAATCTTTCTCACCGCTGCGCTCATCATGTCGCAGCCATCTATGTATAAGGCCAACACATGCCAGAGATAGGAACGGCCGGGTTTCACGGCCATCAATGTGGTACCGATGATTCGCCCGGTATCGATTCCGCCGTCGTCGATAGTGTGCAGGGTCATGCCGATCTCGTCATCGCCATTGAGCATGGCTCGAAACGTGGCCATCACGCCCTTGTATTGAGGGAGCAGGCCGGAGTGCAAATTCAGCACACCGAATCGGGGCACCGCGATCACAGCCTCTCGTAGTATGCCGCCGTAGCGAATACAAAGCACCAGGTCCGGCTGCGTGCTTTTGAATTGCTCGAAATCCGAGCTGTTGATGGCATTGAGTTCTAGTATCTCTCTGCCGATGTCCTTGCCGATTGCATCGAAGGTTTTTAATGCTGCGCTGTCGATACCCAGGGCAGTGGCTAGCGGGAAAACGATATTATTAAACAGTCGCTGTTCATAGAAATTAAGATCCAAGAGCGCTTGCGGCAGCGTGTCAGATTTCCCCACTTTGGCAGAAAGAAAAATATAGAGTTCGTGATCTTGCAGTAGAGGCAGCAGGCGATTCAACGCGATACAACTGGCCAGGTCTTTGTTGGCGAGGATCGTGATTTTCATCAGGGGGTGGCCTCGGTGCCTTAGATCAATCTCACTCCATTCGGCACCTGGCTATCCGGCGCAACCAACACCACGGCGCCATCTTCTCGATGAAATCCGGTGACCAGGCACTCGGACATCATCGGACCAATCTGCTTTGGCGGAAAATTAACCACCGCCATCACCTGCCTGCCCAGCAGCTCATCTTTCGAGTAAAGATCGGTGATCTGGGCGCTGGATTTTCGAAGTCCGACTTCCTCGCCAAAATCGACCTGGAGTATGAATGCAGGCTTTCGTGCTTCGGGAAAATCATCCACCTTGATAATCGTCCCAACCCGCAGTTCAACCCTCTGAAAGTCTTCCCAGCTAATCGTTTCCATGACCCATCCCAATTCAGAGGTGCCCTAGCGCCCTGGATTCAACTCGCCGGTACCAGTTTACGCACGCGACCATCACCCTTGCTCAATAGATAAAGCTCACCGTCACTGTCTATTCCCATGCGTAGATCTGACCGGTTGCGCGGTGAATATCTGTTGGGATAGTTTGACACGTCGTGAAATTCTCTCTCCACGCCGTCGAACTGGAGTCGAAGCTCCTGAATCAGCGCTGGTTTACCAGGGCTCAAGCCTTCGGCATCGATGAAAAACATTCTTCCCCGCACCATGTCGGCGAACACATACTTGCCCCGTAACTCAGGAATAGCATCGCCCCGATAAACGAAGCCACTACCTACCGCATTGCCTTCATCGTGGTCATACTGCGCGACCGGATAGACAAACTCCTGCGGATCATTTTCGGGCAATGGATAGACCGGGCCAGGTCGCGCACTTTCGAAGGCGAAGGCAGTAGCGAACATCCCTTCCCGGACCCTCCAGCCATAATTACCGCCGGCGACGCCGATGTTTATTTCTTCCACCTGGTTCTGGCCAATATCTGCCATGAACACCTTGCCATCGGTATCGAAGGAAAACTGCTGGGTATGACGCAAGCCATATACCCAGATCTCACTGGCGATCTCGGGATCGTCTATGAATGGGTTGTCTGCAGGTATGCCGTATTGCTTGAGGCCACCACCGCCTAGCGGATCGATACGCATGATAGAAGACATGGGCGTGACCAAGGACTGACCATTTTCCTCTGGGTCGTGGGCACCACCGCCATCACCCAGGCTGACATATAAAATGCCATAGTCGGCCGATCCGGGAGCGGCGTAGGGGTTGAACTTGATGGTGCCGATGTTGTGATTCTGATCGAACTGGCCGATGCGAAAGATCTCTCGCGAGGAACCGGAAAAACCATTCGAGCTGGGATCGTCGGCGGTCCATTCCCGAATAACACTCTCATGATTGCCGGCAGCATCGTCCAGGTAGTTGGCGTAGCCATGATCCGAGGGCGAACTATAGGCGGTGTAAAACTTCCCGTAACCAGGCTCGCCTGGTTTGGAAAAGTCGGGGTGGAAAGTAAAACCTGCCAGACCCGTCTCGTTGGCGAAGGTGGCATCGCTGAAACCAACTGCCTGCTGCCGCAGATCCAGGTAGACCTGAAGCTGCGCGCCAGCGCGGTCCGTGACATACAACAATCCCCGCGTGTCGTTTATCATCAGCCGCCCGGAGCCGTCCCTGACCGGTAACAAGTATTGCAGGCGGGCAAATGCCGGGTGCGCCCCTTCGCTGTTTACATCCTGGGTTCTCGGTAGTTGCAGGAATCCGACCACGCCCACTACAATGTTGCCCTTGGCGATTTTCGTGGGTATCGGATCTGCTAAGGCTTCCGCACTCTCGGCAGCACTGGTGACAACAGGAAACAGAAGCAGACTCACCGTCACCAGGGCACATCCTGTTATTATCATGCTGTTCCAACTCCTCGAGATAATTTCCTGTAGTGGCTTTCGCGTCGGCACAAGCCGCAATGGAACTCGATTAACCATTACAATTCCCTCTGTAAGATTGAGAATGTAGAATATATTGTGTCAACCATATAGCAATCTCAATAACAAAAAAAGCTGAATCTATATGCAAGATTCCAAAGATGAAACCCCGCGCTTCGCCGTGGGAAATGGCATCGCTGAGATCATCCTGGATCGGTCCTAGCCCATTGGGGTGACGCGTCGCAGCCTGTAATCCTATGTAGCCGTATGGTCTCACAGTCATTGAATACAACAAATTTTTGTAATTCTGGCCATAGCGCATCGAAAAACCTGTCTGCACTGCGTACCGATTTCTCCAGATGCAAATGCAGTATATGGAATACCTTATCCTTCCTCGATGCCTTCGCATCCATGCGTGCAACCAGCTTGTTACTTTGCAATATTGGTAGACAATAGTAACCAAACCTGCGCTTCGCCTTCGGAACATAACATTCGATCTGGTAATCGAAGGCAAAAAGTTCGTTCATGCGCCGGCGTTGAATAATGGCATTATCAAATGGAGACAGTATTCGTAGCCTGGCTCGCGGGGTTTTCGTCTCCAGCCATTCCAGTGCCGACGGGAAACAGAGGTACTCCCTGCCATCCACCTGCACAGTCGCCAGTAGATTTTCTTCTACCATATCTTTCGCTACCTGGCGCGCTAGCGGGCCCATTCCCTTTCTCAGGTAGATAGTCTCCTTAACCTGCCCCAGACCATGGCTGCGCAGGTAACTGCTGATCAGATGCCGACAATACTCGGCATCGCCGGGTATGCGAGTATCGACATCGTCCGGCAGCACTCGCTCGCGCAATTCATAGACTTTGTGGAAGTTTCTGCGCCTGGCAATCATCAGCTTGCCTTCCATAAAAAGCTGCTCGAGAGCAATCTTCGAAGGCGCCAGTGCCCACATTTCCTTGCTACTTTTCTTGTCGTTGAAATCCTTCGCCGACAAGGGGCCTTCTGCACGAATTCGTCTCAGCACGTAATTGGTCTGTTTCGAATCTTTGGGATACCAATGGGTCTCGCCACTGGCGATGCGATTCATCCTGGGGAGCGCGTAACGATAATCCGTCATCGGCAAGATCGCCAGGGCATGGGCCCAGTATTCGAAGATTTTCCGATTTTCTTGCAGTTGATCGATGTGGGCCTGACTGAATCCCGCTACGCGATTCCACAGCGTATGCAGATGGGCTCTGGCGACAACCGAGAGCGTATCAATCTGCACGTAGCCCAGGTGCTGAATCGCGTTTAATGCCCCCTCTACGCCGCCACCAAAACTGTGGCGACTGTACAGGCGCTGGCTTTGCAGGGCTAGCTTTCTGGTTTCTGGCAGGGACAGGGAGATTGTCATGGGTAATAATACTCCGTGTAATCTACATCGATGGCAAGACCGGCGGCGTATTTACGGCAGTTACGAAACCCGCCTAATTGCGAGGATTTACCATGGAGATGGCTATCGTTGATTGAGCTCGGACAAACTGAGGGGTACTATTTGCAGAATTGGAGTTTTAGTCACCAGCCCTTAAGGGTACCTTGGCTGTCAGAGGTCAGAGGTTCAAGTAGTTGAAAAAATTGGGGAAACTTTCAATATTGTAGGCACTATCCATAGGCTTCAGCAGTTGTTCCTGGCCCAGATGGATAGCAGACAGCGATGAAGCCAGTGGTAGTTACAGCTTTGTCGCAGCATGTGATGGCAAACTCACCCTGTTTGCCAACGACAGTTATGACTTCTACGGCAATAACGTAGGCTTCGCCAATATTTCTCTGTCGCGGGTAAACTGATTGCCATCACTCCACCTCGTAGGAGTGAATGATGCACACTGTAAAACAGATATTAGGACAAAAAGAATCTAACGAAATCTGGTCAATTAGGCCGGATGCCACGGTGTTGGAGGCCATTCAGGTAATGGCGGACAAACGCGCAGGCGCCCTGCTGGTGATGGAGGGTCCCGGCCTCAAAGGCATCATCTCCGAGCGGGACTATGCCCGTGAAGTTATCCTCAAGGGACGCTCTTCCAAAGACACCCTCGTCGGCGAAATCATGAGTACTAATCTCATCACCGTGCCCTCCACCCAGAGCGTCGACTCCTCCCTGGCTATCATGTCAGAAAATCACATTCGTCACCTGCCAATTGTTGACGACGACACCGTGGTTGGCGTTCTCTCCCTGGGCGACCTGGTCAAGGATGTGATTAACGATCAACAATCCACCATAGAACAGCTGGAAAATTATATTCGCGGCTAGCCCGGTTGTCGCGGGCTCAGCCAGGACATGAAAGTTCAGACAACTGCTCAGCCTCTTATTAAGTAACTGGGCTATAGCTCCGATTGCTCCACCATAAAAACACCGACATCGGTTGGCAGAAATCGCAGCCGCTGATTGATACAGGCCGGTTGCTCTCCCACGACGTGACTCACATAGACCAGATTCGTATGTGCCTGTGAGGCAATGACATCAAGGGTTTGCAGGATGAGCCGTCGATGATAGTCATCCAGCCCTACGCAGGGCTCATCGAGAATCAACACCCGCGGATGTTTCACCATCGCCCGGGCTAACAGCGCCAGGCGCTGCTGACCGAACGAGATTTCGTGATAGTAGTGCTTCTGTAACTCTTCAATTCCCAGCGCGGCCAGCCATTGCCTGGCACAGTCAAGCTCGGCACCGCCGCTGTCATCGTAAAGCCCTACGGAATCGAAGAACCCGGACACCACCACATCCAGCACCTTCCAGCCCTTCACATACTTGTTATGCAGCTCGTTGGAGACGATACCGAACCTCGCCTTTACGTCCCATACAGTTTCGCCACTACCCCTGACTCTGCCGAACAGGGTAACCGCCTGGCCATAGGCCTTGTGATTCTCACCATCGATCAAACTGAGTAGTGTGGATTTGCCACAGCCGTTGGGACCTTCAATGAGCACGTGGTGATGTGGCTTCATGGTCCAGCTGACATTGCTCAGCACCGGGAGTGGACCGTAACCGGCATTGACCTTGTCGAGTACAATCAGAGGTTCCTGCGCGTCTTCATCGGCAGTTTCGTCAACTATCAGCGGTGGCAGCATGGCAGGAATTTCAGGCCGTCTGTTGTCAATCTTCTCGAAGGCATCACCTGCCCGCACCGTAGTGGCATCCCCCTGCTCGAGGAGTGACAGCTCATCCATGACCGCCATATGCGTTACGCCGGGCAGGATATCTTGCTGGCGACGACACAGTTGCAGACTACAGCAGTCATCGGTCAAATAGTGTTCGATACAATGGATGATTCTGGTTCGGGAATCCTTGTCTATGCTCTCCAATGGATCATCGAGAATCAGTAATTTGCAGGCACCGGCTCTTTTTGCATAGAGGGCACGCGCAATCAGCACCCTGCGTATCTGCCCCGACGAGAGAAACCGAATTCCCTTTTGCAGCACGCCCTGCAAGTCTAATTGGCTCAATAATTCGCTCAACAGATCGCGGTCCTGCTCTGCATCGGAACGAGCGGAGTCGATAAGCTCGAGAACCACGGTGCCGGCATCCTCCACCTTGTCGCTGTATTCACTGATATCCAGCCTGTTATCGCGCCGCCACAGTCGCTGCTGTTCCTCGAAGGAGACGACGTGAATATCCAGAGCAGGATCGAAGCCTCCCCGGTAGTGGACATAACTACCCGACTCGACACGCTTGCCACTGATGAGGTTCACCAGCAGGGTTTTGCCGGCACCATTAGGACCAAACAGACACCAGTGCTCTCCGCTCGCGACTTCGAACCTATCGATCTTGAGTACGGCACGCCGACCGATGCGGCAGAGAGCCTGCTTGACGATGAGAAGCGGAATCATGAATGGTTCGGTTTCAATTGTTCTTCACGCAGATGTTGCCACAGCATCAACTCATTTACAGAATCTTTTTCGACAGCGATTGCTTTTGCACAACTCACTCAGTAAGCTGCGCGCCATGGATTTAAGCGCTCTGGACATCACCAGTTTCATCTGGTTTATCGCCTGCTGGATGGGATATAGCCTGTTCTCCCGGCGCGCGGCCAAGAAACGCAACAGCCTCGCCAGCGTGCTGTATCGCTACCGCATGGAATGGGTGAAAAAACTCAGTCAGAGCGGCATGAGCGAGGTGGACGCGGAACTACTGGCCAGCCTTGAAAAACAAGTGTCATTCCTGGCATCCACTTCCCTGCTAATTCTGGCAAGTCTGGTTACTGTATTGGGCACCGCCAGTAACAGACTCATGGATTTGTCGAGCCTGCGCTTCGTGACTGAGGTGTCCTTGGGAGTCATACAGATAAAGCTGATGGCCTTGATCTTCATCTTCATCTACGCTTTTTTCACTTTTACCTGGTCGATTCGACAGTACGGCTTCTGTTTCATCCTCTTCGGTTCTTCTTTTCATACCGTGAAATATTACAAGGAGGCCGCTAGCTACAGCGCCATCGCCATCGATCGGGACTTCGAAGCCATGGCGAAGGTCCTGGACCGGGCGGCGCACAGTTACAATTATGGTATCCGTGCCTATTACTTCGCCATGGCGGCGCTGGCCTGGTTCATCAATTCCTGGTTTTTTTTCGGAGCCTGCGCAATTGTGGTCTGGGTGTTATATCGGCGGGAATTCCACTCGAGTTCACTGAAGGCCATGGTCAGTGCACGCAGGGTCGAAAATGTGCACGATGAAGAAGATATAAAATTCGACTAGGGCAACTCTGGATAATGTCATCATTACCCCCCTCTTAATTTATTAATCACTCGCCGGAGAAACTGCGCCGGGAGACTCCGATCTTCCGGCAGAGTGAATTGATCTGTCTCCGGAATCCAGAAAGGAAATCGGTAGCGGCGCCTGCGCTTGCCGCTGAACATCGGCGTAAAGTATCGACAGTTCTCGAAATAGTAGTGCGTAACCTGTGAATGCCGGGTTCTGGTTCTGTCTTTATAGGCTGCCCCGCCGTGTAGGAGATTCGCGTGCCAGATAATCGCCTCACCTCTCTTCACCAGGCCATATTCGGGGCTTAAGCCTTGCTCCTGGATAATTCTCTGTATGCGCTGTTCGTACTCGGGATAATCATCGAAGCCCGGCTTGAGATCAAAATCCAGCATGGAGTATTCGGGTAATCGATGACTGCCTGGATAGTAAATCAGGGGTCCGTTGTCCTCATCGATGTCCTCCAGCGCCACCCAGACTCCAACCATATAACCGCCTGGCTCGGAATTAAAGTGCAGGACATCTGCATGGGGCTGCTGCTCCGTGGCACGAGGAAAGTTGAGAGTCTGGAACGCTAATGGCTTCCGGCCCAACAGCTGCTCGAGGGCGGTGGTGACAGATTTATGGACGGCGAGTTGTCGCACTTCATCGACGAGTTTCCAGGCGTCCTGGACGCGGTCGATTACAAACTCCCCGCGCCGGAATTCCTGGGAATAATAGGGATGCACTTTCCCGACGATGTTATCGAGCAAATCGGTGGCCAAGGAAAAATCAACTTTCAGCACACCGCGGTCGTGGAATGAACTGATCTGTTCGGGGGATAGGATGCTTGCTGTTGCCATTGTTGAGGACACCGAGCTCCACACCGGCTTTTTAGGGCCTGTTACCCAGGGCACGGCGCATGACCTCGTGCTGGATGGTCATCATGTGGCCAATAGATCGACGCCAATATTCAGAGTTATGACCCCCGCGAGTCTGCATATAGTCGAACGGCACATCATTCGTCATCAGAATCTGTGCCAGTTCTCTGGCCAGGCTAATCAAGCCGTCTTCAGTACCGGAATCCATGTATATGTGTGGCATCTGGCTCCTGGGCACATCGTAGATGATGGTGAATGGATCGTAGGCTTCCGCTTGTTCCGGCGTCTCGAATACATCGCCCTTCGGGGTGCGCTCATCCTGCCTGCTAAAACCCGGAATGTCGATGATCGCGGAGATCAAGTCATCGGCGGCATCGATGCGCGCCTGTCGCTGCGGATCCCGTGGTGCGGGTTTCCTGTCGATGCCGGCCCTGATCGCAGTCGCCGAAGTACGAGCATAAGCCAGGGCTCCACTGGTGCTACCGATGGAGATAAACATCTCGGGGTGACGCAAGCCAAGCGAGAAGGCGGCGAATCCACCCATGGACAGGCCAGAGATGGCCCGGCCTTCGCGCCTGGCCAGGGTGCGAAAATTGGCATCGACGTAGGCAATCACATCCTCGATGATGTGATCTTCCCAATTGTTAGTCTGACCCTCGGCGCTGGAGGCATAATTGATAAACCAGCTATTACCGCCGTCGGGTAGCACCAGGATCATGTCGTTCAGATTACGGGCATAAAATGCGGCGCCAAGATTGCGTCCCCAGATCGTGTAGTTCTGCATGACCCCATGCAGGAGATAGAGCACGGGATAACGCTCATCGCTATGGTAGTAAGCTTCGGGCAGGACAATATCGAACTTCATGCGACGATCGACTGCGGGACTGTGAAATTCCACAGTCTCCAGACCGGGAGGGATCGGGGCCGCCTCCAGCACTGGCCCGGCAGCGATCTGGGCAAGGCCGGTGCCGCTGAGCAGCAACAGCAGCACGGTGAAGGCTGGTTTTGAGGCGAATTTTAGATATACCACTTGCGCTCCATTAAGGAACCTTTGATCAATATTTGGCTTTTGTTGTAAGTAATTAATACATGTAACGGGGCTAGGCAAGGGGCATTGTTTTTCCGTTCCATTGGGCCATCCCTGGCCCGTCCCGCGCTCCATCCCTTGGCGCTAGTCACTACAAAACAACACCCCTTGCCAATCCCCTGTCAAATTCAGTGTTAATTTCAGCAACTAGTCTTGCTATTTCTGCAATTTAATCAATGAAATCAGAGAATGTTTTGTTAACCCGTTGAATTTTAATAATATTTTGTGGAGATATCTCAGACTCCGACCTCGAAAGACAAGTCGAAATACCTGGCACCTGTTGTATCTATTCAGTTCGATCTGATTTCCAGTCTTTCGATGCGATAGCGACCCGGCACAGCCCCCGGATCCAGCCTGATCCGGGTGATGGGACTGGCACTACTGATGCGAATTACAAATTCATTACTGCCCCGCAAGCCATTCTCGGCTGCCTTCATGGACTGACTATAATCGGGTTGAGCCCGGGTTGCATAGAACACCTCTAATCGGGAAGCTTCCGGGAGATTTATATGCAGGTAAATTTCGATTTCAGCCGCCGGCTCTGAAAACGCTGGAAAATTAAGGAAGGGGTCACTCCCGGTCGCAGCAAACTCTACCGCCCCGGATGAAAAATTCAACTTATCGATCTGATTGACGCTTACGCTCGAGGAGGAGAAATCATCTTCAAGTGAATACAGCAAGTTCGATTTATCGAAGAACTGGACTTTCTTTCTGGCCAGTTCACGGGATCTGTTCTGTCTAGCCTTATAATAGCCACTATCTGATACTTTGATCACGGCCTGGTTTTGTAATGTTCGTTCACGCAACAGAGAAAGGCTATCGGTGTAGATCTCATCTATGCCGACGGATTTAAAATAAAGATAGTCGGCATAGTCATTGATCGTATGCACATAGCTCGCCATGGCGATTGCATCGAGATCGAGTCCCAGCCCCTGATCGGCGCGATTGGTATCCATGGTTATGGCCCAGAGGTCCATGGCTTGTACATTGCTCAGTACAGATGAAGCGCTGCCGGGATAGAGATAGAGCGTCCAGATAATGCGCTTATAACCCAGATCCCTGGTCGGGGAATATTCATCGGGTTGATAAATCTGGGGAATCACCCTGTCAATAAACTGCGGATAGTTCGAGCTGATCACCGCGAGTGCATCGAGGTTGCTCTCCTTAACATCCGTGACCAGGATGGCCTGTGGATGAGTCGAGAACCATTGCATCAGTGAAGCCAGGGTACATTTGTTGAATTCGGATCGTTCTCGTACCAGCTGTTCGAATTCCAGCAGTGAAATCAGCGCCTGGCGTCGCCTGCCGAAACTTCTTTCAAAACTTTCTTCCCAGTCATGCAGGCATACCAGCTGCCGGTCTGAGGTGAAGCTGAAATCCATTTCGAAAACGCGAAAACCTGCGTCGTAATTTACATTCAGTGCCTCGATCGAGTTGGTGTAGGTTGCGTTACCTATCTGTCCACCTGCGTGGGCAATTCTAGGAAGCTCGGAAACGGACTGGGCATACAGATGGGCGCTGCCGAACGCCGCAGCGAACAGCGCTAAGGCATTGAATAATGCCGCTGCATTCATTTGCTTCTCGCTGCTCGACATGGGTGTTCCCACCTCACTG
>CAJXIY010000028.1 GCA_913054495.1 uncultured Gammaproteobacteria bacterium
AAGCAATTTGCATAGGCCGCTAGGTCAACATCAGACGCAAAACACAGCTGTCGATAAACGCTACCCCGATTTAATAGCTCAACCTGCGCTCAGTAGCGCCATCAGGCCATCACTCGCCGCGAAGCGCCAGCGTTATCGGCAGGCTGGCGGCACGTATGGCTGGGAATAAACCGCCGATAAAACCAAGTCCCAACGCCCAACCGATGCCGTTGCGGATCAGCTGGGCTGTCACCGCAAAGTCGAAGGCGACCTGGGAAAATGCGGCCTGGTTTAAGGTGGACGCGGTATAGCCGTTAAATCCGACATAGGCGATTGCCGCCCCCAGTAAACCGCCGAGAGTCGCCAGCACGATGGCCTCAATCATCACCGAGATCACCACCGGTGTGGCGCCGAAACCCAGCGCGCGCAGGGTGGCAATTTCGACGGTGCGGCTGATAACCGCTGCATACATGGTGTTAAGTGCGGCAAACACGGCACCGATCGCCATGACAGCAGCGACGCCGTAGCCAAAGGTATTGATTACCGTGGCCAGGCCCGCGGACTGGCTCCTGAAAAATTCCTCTTCCGACGTGATAGAGAGATCGACTTGTGGATTCTCGGCGAATTCAGCGGCTAGCGATTCAATCCGCGCCGGATCCGACACCTTGATTCGAATCGAACTGATTGCACCGAGACGCCGAAACGCCGACTGGGCGGTGGGCATGTCGACCCATAATTCCGATTCGTAAGCCGATCCCTCTGCCTCAAATATGCCCACTACCGTCCACTCAGAACGGCGTAAATCCACAGTCGCCCCTAGATCTATGCCCTGAAATATCGCACTGGCGTTACGGCCTGCTATCAGTTCATTACGCCCAGGCACGAAATTACGTCCTTCCACAATATGTACTTCCGGCCGCAGGAGAAAGCCATCCTGTTCCAATCCTCTGATGACTAGATTTGACGGCGACCCGGTGGCGCGCTTGGGAATGTCGGCGACCATATAGACTTCGCCACTGAACAATTCTATACCTTCGAGAGTTCTAACATACATCATACGGCGCGTATCGATGTTGCTGGTCAACTCCCCAGTGGACGTACCCCCGCGAAGAATGATCGCCCGATCGGATGCGCCGCCTCTGTTCAGGGTTGCCGTAAACCCCACCGCCATAGCCAGTATGGCGACCAATACACCGACAACGCCGGCAATGCCCACTACGATAACCAGTGAACTTCCTAACCGAGAGGGCAGGTTTTGGAGGTTCATCACCGTGATTTCGAAGATTTGTTTAAACATGGGTGTTACTTCCGCAGGGCATCAACAATCTGCAATCGATTAGCACTAAGCGCTGGAAACAGCCCAACGACGATTCCTAACAAGACCGCGATCGCCATGCCCGTGCCGATGGTCGCGGTAGAAAGTCGAAAGGTGCCGAAGAACGCCTCGACTTGCGGCCCGATGGCGTCGCTTACCAGGATTGCCAATCCAATGCCCAGGGCACCACCCAGTGCACACAGCAGTATCGACTCCGACATGATCAACAGCGACACCGCGACATCGGTGAAACCCACCGTTTTCAATACCGCCAGTTCCGGTATGCGTTCCCTGAAGGTCTGCATCATGGTGTTAGCGGTAAGCAGTAATATGGTAAAAAATACAGCACTGAGGATACCGTTCATCATCAAACCAATATCACCCACCTGTGACGCAAACTGCCGGGTGAATTCTGCTTCGGTGGCAGATCGGGTGGGATTCATGGAATTTTCAAACAGGGCATCTATCTCGGCGGCCAGTGCCGCGGCTTCGTCCGGATTGGCCACCTTGACGGTAAACCAACCCACCAGGCCCTGGGTCTGCTCGACACGGGCTTCATCGAAATAATCGTAGTTGAACAGGAACGCCGAGGACAATCCTGCCTCACCACCGGTGGTATAGGTACCCACCAGGTCGAATTCCCACAATTTGCCACCGTCGGCCATAAGCCATATATCACCTTCAATGGGAATCCTGTCACCTACTTGCCAGTCGTATTGCCGGGCCATGGATTCTGGCACCACTGCACCGGTGCGAGAATTCGCGAAAGCCTCAAGATGGACGTCGCTGATCTCAAATTCCGAGTACATGGCGAAATAGGCACGCGGATTCACCGGGAATTTTGGAAAGAAGTTATTGAGCCCTTGGTAGGTGCCACCAAACCAGGTCTGGTGGGTGATAGAGGCCACGCCCTCAAGCCGATCTATCTCATTCAAATGAGTAATTGGCAACGGATCGATAATGGAATACTTCGGCGACACGTTAAGTCGGTCAACACCGGCAAAATCAATACCCACTTCGAACGCACCAGCCACCGTGCGCAGCAGTGCGAATAATAGAAATGCAACGAGTACCGAGAACAAGATAAGGAACGTCCTGACCTTGCGCCGAAACAGATTGGACCAGATCAATGAGAATTTATTCATGCGACCTGCTTCACCAACTGACCCTTGTCTAGCTCCAGAATATGGTGGGCATGACTGGCGGCTTTGGGATCATGGGTGACCATGATAATAGTCTTGCCGTAGTCTTTGTTGAGAATCTCCAGCAGATCTAGAATTTCGTTGGCGGTATCACGATCGAGATCACCGGTTGGTTCATCACAGATCAGCACCGCAGGATCGGCCACTATCGCCCGCGCTATCGCTACTCTCTGCTGCTGGCCACCGGATAGCTCGCCGGGTTTGTGTTTCGCCCGGTCTTCCAGCCCGACGATTTGCAGGGCAACCTCTGTTCTCCGTCTGCGCTGCGCGGCAGACAACTTCGTCAGCAGCAAGGGCAGCGCTACATTCCGTTGCGCCGTCAAAACCGGCAACAGATTGTAGGATTGGAAGATGAAACCGATGTTTTCCGAGCGCCATTTTGCCAACTTGTTGCTGGAAAGTCCGACCAACTGCTGACCCCCCACAACCACAGAACCTCGAGTAGGTTGATCGATGCCACCGATGAGATTCAGCAGCGTCGTCTTGCCACTGCCCGATGGACCCATCAGGGCCACGAAGTCACCTTCGTCGATCTCGAGATCGATTCCTTCAAGCACCTCGACCGTTTCCCGGCCTTTGGTATAGACCTTATCTATGCCTTTGAGACTGACTATAGCCACCGCTTCACCCTATTGCCATTCGTACTCGAACGAACCATTTCGATTATTAGATTAGACATGGTTAGTTCAACACTTTCACCAGCAAACCATTTTCAAGACTCGCGAGCAGTTCATCATCAAGCCCGGAAACGACCCGCTCGCCGCCAAGCAAACCAGATACTATCAGAACCCGCTGACCGATCTGATCACCAATCACAATAGGACGACGGGTCACCTGTCCATTCACTACTACCCAGACAAATCGATCGCCGCCATCATTGCCGACGGACGAGTTGGGCACCAGCACACCCTCAGGTACTTCCGCCACCGCTTCGCCAGCCTCGTCTTGCTCGAGAAACGACACCTTCACCCCCATTTCTGGTAGCACCCGATCGTCACGCTCGAGAAATCGGATGCGAACACGAACCGTGGCCTGATTACGGTTAGCTGCCGGAATAATCGCAATCACCGCCGCCGCATAGGGATTATTAGGATAAGCATTCAAGGTGACACTCACTGGCTGATCGGCATGGACACGATTGATATAGGATTCGTTCACATCGACCTCGACTTCAAGGGATTCCATATCCACAATGGTGCAGATGCCGGTATTGGTAAAGCCACCGCCGGCGGCGATGGGAGAAATCATCTCGCCTGGCTGCGCTGCCTTGGCAATTACCACACCGGCGAAGGGCGCCCGTATCTGCATATCATCGAGAATCTGTTCCTGAATAGCGCTTGTTCGTACCGCTACGTCAACGTCACGCCTGAATTTGTTGAGCCGTGCCAGTAAAGCTTCGACGTTGAGTTCATTGCTATCCAGATCAGCCTGGCTAGCAAGATTACGTGCCGTCAGGTCGCGGGTGCGGTCGAGGTCCAGTCGAGCCTGGCGGATCTGCACTTCAAGCTCGGCGATGGCGGCATTGGCCGCATCGACCTGGGACTGGGCAAGTGCCAGTTGGGCACGATTGATGCTGTCATCGAGGACCGCCAGCAGTTGCCCTTCCTCCACTACCATGCCTTCTTCCACTAGTATTTGCATCACTTTACCAGTGACCTTGGAACTGACCGTCGCCATCCGGCGTGCGATTACATAGCCAGTGGCATCTAATATGCTACTTTCGTTGGAGATGGTGGAAGGCGCCTGTACCAGGACAGTCCTGACTTCGAGCGCCTGGGCTTCTTGACCAGGAAAATCAGTAAACCAACTGACGAAACCCAGCCCACCGAGGATAGCGATAGCCAGAAACCATTTGATCGGGCGGCCACTGTTAAGCTGGTCGTCACTGCGATCAATTTTCAGCTCGCTCAGTAATGCTTTCTTATCCAATTTACACTACCTCTGACCGATGAGTTAGTTTAGTGCAATGGCCTCCTGCCTAGTACTACATAATACAGACAAATTGATGACAAGGGGATCTGCTCCTCAGCTACGGTGGCTTGGGGCTCAGTATACCCAGATGCGCATTAACGGTGAGCGAATATCTGGATTCCCAAGGCATTGCTGGCACAATCGATCTTACACTCAAAGGTGGGGTGAGCCTGCAGGGTATTGAGTGGCGTCTTGGCGGGCGCTATTATTCAGAACTGAGTTCAACATTTAAAGGCACGGCTGCGATTACCGTTAATTACGTCGCATCCAGAAACGGCCCGTCCACGCAACTCCTGCTGCCATCTAATGCGTCACAGGCACCGCAGATGCCCACCCCGCATTTCGTCAGGTAGTCGATGCCATTGTGAATCTGGCTGGCGTTGCAAAATTCTTTTTCCACCGCTTCGGCGGCATGCACCATGGGCCCCGGTCCACAGTTATAGAAGATGAGATTTTCCAACTCTGCTTTTGGTAATTCTTGCAAGCGCTTTCGCAGCAGATCCGTAACGACCCCATGATAGCCGCGGCTCCCATCATCCGTCGCTATATGCAGCGTGCTGATTTCTGCACATTCATTCAGAAAATACAGACGTTCTGCGGTCCTGGCGCCGAAGAATATCTCGGCGTTGCCAAAATCCCTGGCAATCTGATAGACCGCAGCCAGACCCGTGCCACCCGCCACCGCCATAATCTTCGCGCCTTTCGGAGGCACCGCCGCATTGCCGTGAGGTCCACGCACATAGGCCTCGGTGCCGGGCTCCAGCGTCATTAGTGCTTCAGTAAACGCACCAAGGTTAATTACCACCAGGGAAAAAGGGTCGTCGGTTAGCGCGGAGAATGGTTTTTCACCGAGGCCGGGAATCCACAAGAAAATGAACTCGCCACCTTGCAAACTGACTTTGCGATCGAAAGTGAGGATGCAGATGTTATCGGTAATCCGCCGATTCTGAAGCAGCGTTACGGGTTCGAAGTCCATATCGATGTCGTAGCGCACCAGCGCCTCGGCAGCTTCCGTATCGGCTTCCAGGTCACGACTCAATACTCTGAAGTACTCCGCAATTTCTTCCGTGTTCATGCCGATCAAGGCTGAGCCGACTCCGATTATAGCCGCGCCTGCCTCTTGAAAATGCCGCACGTTCTCCGCGCTGCTAATGCCACCACAGGCCACGATCGGCACATCAACACAGTCATGAATTTCTTGCACACATTCCAGGGCCCGACCCAATATGGCCTTGCCGGACACGCCTCCCTCGCCGTTACTGAGGATGTCATGGCCGTGACTGTGGTAACGCTCGGGTCCCATGGTATTGATCGCGCATATCCCGTCGGCGCCCCCGGCTACGGCGGCCTGCGCTATTTCGCCGATGTTGGGCACGTTGGGCGTCAGCTTGGGTATTACAGGAATATCGACGGCAGCCTTGACCGCAGTCACAATCTCTTTCACCAGCTCAGGGTCCTGGCCCATGGCCGTACCGTAGCCCTTGGCGTGGGGGCAGGACAGATTGAGTTCGAGGCCATCGCCGTGGGGCGCCATGATTTTCGCCACCTCGACATATTCTTCTACGCTCCCACCAAAAATTGAAATCAGGAGGAACCGATCTTCGGGAATAGTTAACGCGGACATCAACTCGGCAGCGCGCTCTGCGCCCGGATTGGTCAGGCCAACGGCATTAACGAAGCAGCCGGGTTCATACTGGGCCATAATCGGTTCGCGATAACCCAGGCGTGGTTCGGGACCGATACTCTTGGTAGTGAGTACGCCCACCTCCGGCATGGTGTCGAACACTCTTTGAATAATGTTAGCAGAACAGGTAACGATGCCGGAGGGAATGGTGAAGGGACCGGAGAGGGTCTTGCCTAGAAATTCGGTTTTCAACGCCGTGGTGCACTCGTGCTCAATCGGATAATCGGTGGCGCATTTTATCCGTTGTTGAGCCGGAACGCACTAAAACGGGTTGGTAAAGCTAGTTTTCTTCACGGTCAGCATCAGGGTCTATGCCGTTGCGTATCATTTCCAGTCGCTCTACGTGTCTAAAATAGACTTTGGCTCCTTTGACAGAAAAAACGCAAATAATGGCAATGATCGGAATGAGATAGACCAATACATCCTCAGTCAAGAGTGGAGTCAGCCAGTCCATAAGATCTCGCCTTAACACAGAGGGTGAAACTACCACCTCACGATAGTCTAAAGCATGTATAGGGTCAGGTCTTCTTTATCCGGTGATAAGGGTTAAAACGGGTTCCGGATTGAGTTGCTAGCGCAGCTCCTCGGCGAGCTGCGCCTGGTAAATTCCCTCGAGCCGTTCGACGGCAGCCAGGAATCCTTCTGGATCGACGAAGGTATCGGGGTCGTATTCCTGCCCGGGTGAATACTTGCCATGCAGGCCATATTGACCGCCATGGGCCGCGACCCAGACATCCACATCCATGGCTTTCTGTCTGCGATAAGTCTGGGCGAAGTCATCTGCTACGCCGGGATACGTGGGGTCAACCACGAGTTGCTTGCCAGCGTTAATCGTACCCATGTTGGCGATGACCACCTTGTAGTCGCGGCTATTTTCTCGCACTTCCATGGAGTAACTCGAACTGCCTTCCGTGTGGCCAGGATGTTCGTACACAGTCAGGGAGATATCCCCTATCTCGATTACCTCGCCATTGGTGATGATCTTGTCTACGCTCACCGGTTCAAACGACACGCGGCCCCCAAAGTGGGCATCGCTGAAGCCACCGTCTTCAAGCACCCGGGCATCATCTGCCGTGGCCCACATTTCGGCCCCGGTAGTCCCCTTTATCTCGGCAAGCGCGGCGGTGTGGTCCCAGTGCGCCTGCATGGTCAGCAGTATCTTCACATCCTGCAGCCGAAAACCGACAGCGGTAATGTTATCGCGAATCGATGCTATCGATTCTGCCAGCCCGGTGTTAATGAGAATATGTCCATCATCGGAGGTAATCAGGAAGACGCCAAGGTCATAGGTGCCGACAGCATAAAGATTGCCGATCACCCGGTGACCGGGAAACGGTCGCGTCCACCCATCCGGCTGGGCATTGAGTTGAGCAGTGGTGATGAAAAAAAGACAGCAAGCGACTGCTAGTTGATAGATTTTTCGTCTCATGGTGGCTCCCCTTCTTATGTGTGAAAGGTGGGTGAGAGGGGACAGATCTATTTAATAATTAGATCTGGCCTCTTTGTCGTTTATTCCCTGTGAAGGGATGCATTCAGAAATGACTGGTGTGCAAGCAACCGTGCCTCGGTCCCTCGATAGACTACTCTAATTTTCGCCAGCTTAGCGTTGCCGTAACCCTGCCTTCCGCATCCTTGAGAGACAATTTTAATAGGCCATCGGTGAATTCGAAGTAGCGGATATTTTCTCCCCCGACCCACTGAGGAACCAGCGGTGAGCCTTCGACATGATGAAAGACAATGCCTTTCTCCAGGTCGTAACTCACCTTGCCCCAATAGGCGAAACCACCGGTGCTACGTTGTGAAGACTGTGCCGCCCGTGCAGGCAGATCCATCGGCATGCCGATGCCCGACATGTTACCGAGGGCATCATAGCTAAGCCGCCCGATGTATTTCATGTCCACGTCACCACCGGAGGCTGGAAATTGGAAATAACTGACCAGCTCGTAGTCACCAATAAATTTTGCCTTGACCGCGTCGAGGTCGTCGGCGGCTTGAATCTGGGTTTGCATCAGCGGTAACAGAAGTATGCAGGAAAGCGTAATTGCGCGACAAATAAATTTACGGGCAGTGGCCGATCTAATCATGATGTAGCCTCGTCGGTTCCAATTGTTGATATTGAATAAGCGGGTCGTTCTGGCCTGATCACAGCAATTTCTTGAGGTCAGGCTTGGTTACCTTCCCCATGGCATTGCGTGGCAGTGCATCGATGATCTTGATGGCCTTAGGTATTTTGTAAGAAGACATCTTGCCATCACACCATCGCTTCAAGTCATCATACTCAAGGCGGGTGCCGTCCCTCAAGCCGATAAAGGCCATCACAGATTCTCCCCAGGTTTCGTCTTCGACACCTATCACTGCCACTTCGGCTATGTCGTCATGGGCCAGTAGTACGCCTTCGATCTCCAGTGCAGACAGCTTGTAGCCACCGGACTTGATGATGTCGATAGAGGAGCGACCCATGATACGGTAGTAGCCGTTTTCCACCACGGCGACATCGCCGGTGCAGAACCAGCCGTCCCGGAAACTTTCGACGGTGGCTTTTTCGTTGTCCCAGTATTCGAGGAAAACGTTGTCGCCCCTGATGCGAATTTCCCCGGCGACACCTTCTTCCGTGACCGGATTGTGGTCTTCATCGAATAACTGCGCCTCGACACCGGGAAGCGGTTGACCGACATGACCGGCTCGGCGTTCGCCGTCGTAGGGATTTGACAGCCCCATGCCGATCTCGGTCATGCCATATCTTTCCAGTAATACCTGGCCGGTCAATTGCTGCCACTGCTCGAACAGTTTTACCGGGCAAGCCGCCGAGCCGGAAATATTCAAACGCATGGGTCTGAAACCGTCACATATCTTCTGCACTTCGTCGGCATCGATAGTGTCGAAATACTGAATCAGTTTTACGTAGATTGTCGGTACCGCCATGAACACGTTATAGCTGCCGGCGACAATTTCCGCAGTAATTTTCGGGATATCAAACTTTGCAAAGAGGTGTACGGTAGCACCTGCCCACAGCCCGCAACTCAGTATATTGATGATGCCGTGAATATGATGCACCGGCAGGAACAGGGGAATCACATCGTCTTCGGTCCAGGCCCAGGCCTCGATCAGGGTGGTGATCTGCGCGTGAATGGTTTTGTGGGTGCTGACTACGCCCTTGGGTTTGTTGGTAGTGCCGCTGGTGAACAGCATCATGCCACGGCGCTCCGGAATAATTTCTGGTAGAGCGGCAATTTCATCCGCCAGTACGTCATCACTGGAAACCAGTTCGATATGAAGCTCGGCGCACAAATCGCGCAGGGATTCCTGATACTTGCCATTGGCAATCATGCGGGTCACGCCGGCGCTGGTGAGGTAGTGATCGAGCTCGGCCACCGCCGATGCCACATTGAGTGGAATGGCGATGCCGCCTGCGCGCCAGATGCCATGCATGGTGGCGACGTAGTCGAGGCTGGCGGGCATGAAGAACGCGATACGTTCTTCCTTAAGATCGTCTTTACCATCCAGCAAGCCGGTGGCGAGGCGATCGATGCGTCGATTCACTTCGCCATAGGTATAGCTACTGTCGCCCTCGACGAGTGCGACCCTGTCGTTGTCATTCGTGAGCTTTGGAAAGGAATCTTGTGTCATAACTTCAGTCTCTATGGGGGGACAGATTTTAGGGGTTTTAAGGGGGACAGACCACGTTTTCCGTACTTCAAAAAATTGGTCTGTCTCCCTTTAACTCCCTTTAACTCCCGTTAAAACATCGCGCTAACAATAAAATACAGCACAGACGGTCCCAACAAGCAGCCGAGGCCAGTGTAGAAAGTGGCTGTCATGGCGCCATAGGGGACCAGCTTGGGATCGGTGGCGGCGAGTCCCGCGGCCACACCGCTGGTGGTCCCCATCAGGCCACCAAATACCATCGCCGACTGTGGGTTGTCTAGGCCGATGCGTTTGGCAATCAACGGCGTACCGATCATTACCAGGATCGATTTCACCAGGCCGGCAGCCACACTCAGTGTGATGACGGCATCGCTGGCGCCAATTGCCTCGCCGGTGACCGGGCCGACGATGTAGGTCACCGCACCGGCACCTATGGTGGTAATTGCCGTCGGGTCGGTATAACCAAACATGACAGCTACTGAGGCACCCACGACAAAGGAAACGATGACGCCTGCGAAAATGGAAATGACGCCGGCAATACCGGCTTTCTTGAGCTCGCTGATGTGAACCCCGAAGGCGGTGGCGACGATGGCGAAGTCGCGCATCATGCCGCCCCCCATCAAGCCAATACCACCGAGCAGAGTCACATCGGCGACGCCACGGCTGCCGCCGCTGACGGTGCCTCCCCAATACGCGGCCAATAAACCAAGGGCGATGGCGATGGCGGAGCCGTGAATGCGGCCGGCAGTTAGTTTATCGGCGAGGAAATAGGACACCCACATGACAACGCCAACCACGGCGAAGGCGACGACGAGGTTATTTCGAACGAAGACGGTTTCGATGATATCCATTAACCAGCTTCCTGTTCTTCGCTGGTATCAGGGGCTGGAGAATCACCCTTGCCTATATTGCTGAGCACGGGAACCAGCGCGAAGCTGACGATGACCGCCGCCACACCGGCGCTCAGGGCCAGTAAACCGCCCTCGGTGGCGGCGGCAACATTCTGACGTGCTGCCATGGCCACCACAATCGGGATATACATGGCGCTCCAGAACTTGATGCCGGTGCCAGACACGCCTTCGGTGAGGGCCTTGAACTTATCGGAGTTGCTGGCGAAGACCAGGAACAACATGGCAATGCCGACACCACCGACATTGGCTTCCACATTCAGCACCACACCCAGTACTTCTCCAAATAACATGCCCAGAACCAGGCAGACAGACAACAGGGCTACACCATAGACGATCATTATTATTATCCTTGTACTTATCCCTACTAAAGCGGCAGTGTCGTACTGCGCAAGCGAGCATGGATGATATGATGCGGCCGGGCTTTGTGCAATTTACTCAATTTGGCGTAAAATCGGGGACACATAAAATGGGGGATAGACCAGGTCTTCTGAAGTGCGGAAAACGTGGTCTGTCCCCCCTTAAACGGGGAAATACTACGAAATGACGAAAATTCTAAAATTCATCATGGCGATGACGCTGGGGTCGCTGTTGCTTTCCAGCTCTCTGGCACAGAATGTCAGCACGGATATTCTGGCGAACGCCCAGGATTATTCAGACCGCTGGGTGACCTATGGCAAGAACTATGGCGCCTGGCGCTATATGCCGGACGACCAGATTAATCGCGATACCGTCGCCAATCTTCGACCGGTCTGGATCAAACAAAGCGGTGTGACCGGTGGCGCCTACGAGGTGACGGCGCTGGTCAACGATGGTCGCATGTACCTGACCACGGCGAATAGCCACCTAATCGTGGTTGACCCTTTAAGTGGGGATGAGCTTTGGCGATACGACCATGATTTCGAGAATGTCGATCTTTGTTGCGGGCCCCACAACCGCGGCGTTGCTCTGTATGAGGACAAGGTGTTCTGGGGCACACTGGATGCGCATCTTTTGGCATTCGACGCCGCCACAGGCATTCAACTGTGGGATGCAGAAGTAGGCGATCATCGCGAGTCATTTTCCGTGACCGGTGCACCGCTGGTCGTTAAAGATATGGTCCTGATCGGCGTCGGTGGTGGCGAGTACGGCATTCGCGGCTACATCGATGCCTATGACGTCAACAGCGGTGAACGTCGCTGGCGTTTCTATACCACGCCCGCAGAGGGCGAGCCTGGCAACGAGACTTGGGCGGGTGATTCCTGGAAAACTGGCGGCGCCCCAACTTGGGTAACCGGTACCTATGATCCGGAAACTGATATGGTATTCTGGGGCACAGGCAATCCCTGGCCCGACATCAATGCCAATGCGCGCAAGGGCGACAACTTATACTCGAACTCGGTGGTGGCCCTCGATGCGGACAGTGGCCAGTTGCGCTGGTTTTTTCAGACCTCGCCACGCGATGAATTTGACCACGATTCAACCTCCGAACCCATGATCATTGACGAAATGTTCAATGGCGAACTGCGCAAGATGATCATCCAGGTTTCTCGCAACGGACACGTCTACGGACTCGACCGCATGACCGGCGACTTCCTCTATGCCGGTGAGTACACGCGGGTAAACTGGGCAGAGCGTGATGAAACCGGCAAGCCGGTACTCAAGGAAGAGCTGTACGAGCCCAAGGACACGCTGGTGTTTCCAGGCCTTTATGGAGGCAAGAACTGGCCTCCCGCATCCTACAGCCCGGACACCCATATGCTTTATATTCCCACCACCGAATGGGGCACGACATTTATTCGGCGCGAAGGAGAAGGGCGACCTGGCACCATGGACCTGGGTGGTATACCCCGCTTTGACACTTCCGGCACCGGTTGGGTGATCGCGTTTAGTATGCTCACTGGCAATATCGCCTGGCAACGTGAGATGCCAGGCAACTTCAACTGGGCTGGCACCCTGTCGACAGGTGGCGGCCTGGTATTTTCCGGTGCGCCCGATGGTTATATCTATGCTATGAATGATGAAACCGGTGAAGTACTGTGGAAGTTCCAGACCGGTAGTGGAATTTACGCACCACCTACGAGTTTCACTATCGACGGCAAGCAATACATTGGGATCGCTTCCGGCACTCGTGATCCTGTCACTCGTGAGGGTGTTGCTACCGGCATCTCTGCGGGAAACTACATTTTATTCAGTTTATAGGTCACCTGTGATGAGAGTTTCGGGAAGTGATCTTGTGAAGTTTCAATCATTGCTTAATAGCGTACTGGCAAGTTTGGTTATGGCGCTTACGTCTTTCGCCGTTAACGCCGGAGTCGGCGAAGGCCAGGAACTCTACAACGCCTATTGTCAGATCTGTCATGGAGAATTGGGTGAAGGCCAGACTATGGGTAAGCCCCTAACCGATGGCATGGCCAATCGCTTGTCCGATGAAGATTTGCTCGCGGTTATCACCGACGGCCGTGCCGGCACCGGCATGGTGGCCTGGGCCGGTTCCTTCAGCGACGAAGAGATCTTCGATGTCGCCTCCTATGTGCGCGCATTACAGGGTAAGCCCGGATTGAATCTGGCTACCGACGATTCGGGTATGGCTAATAATCCCATGGCCCTGGCAGGCGCAGAATTATTCAACGGTAGCGCCGGATGTTCTAACTGCCACTCCTACGATGACCAGGGGGGCAATGTCGGCCCGGTGCTCGATGGTGTCAGCTCCCGACTGGGCGAGGATGCATTGTTGCAAGTATTGCTAAACCCCTCTGCGTCTATCGCCAGCGGTTATGGCGCCAAAGTAGTGGAACAGGCGGATGGCACCACGATCCGTGGACGCTATCGCAATGACTCTGAACTCGCTGTGCAGATTCAGAGCGAAGACGGGCGGCGCTGGGTGACTTATTTCAAAGACCGGGTTAAATCGGTAACAGATTCTGATGAATCCCTGATGCCAGATGTGTTTGCGACTCTGGGTGCAGAGCAGCAAGAACAACTGCTGGCGTTTTTGAATTCATTGTAGAATCTCCCTGTCGAAACCCAGGTTGCCAGTCGCAGCAACTCGAGCCTCATCTGGCCGGGAGATGAAGCGATGGGGTTTTGTATGGAAATCGAAGTAGGTGAATTGGATATGTAGGAGGGAAGATCGCTTGATGTTCCCTTTATTGCGTTAGAAGGTAAACCGACAAGAAAACAGAAAGGTGTATTTATGGAAATCGATACGGCGGCACTAAGCCAACTGTTGGTGGGCTATGGCACCCAACTGCTGGCGGCCATCGCTACCCTGGTAGTCGGCCTTTATCTGGTTAAGGTAATCAACGGCGTGGTTGCCAAGATGTTCGACAGCGGTGGAGTCGATCCATCCCTGAAGAGTTTTCTGAGCAGCATGATTTCCATCGTTCTCAAAGTCATGGTTTACATCACTGCGCTGGGAATGTTGGGCATCGAAATGACTTCGTTCATCGCTATTCTCGCCGCTGCTGGTCTCGCGGTCGGAATGGCACTGTCTGGGACGCTGCAGAATTTTGCCGGTGGGGTAATGATTCTGTTGTTCAAACCCTACAGGGTTGGCGACTACATAGAGGCCCAGGGATTTACTGGTACGGTAAAGGAAATTCAAATTTTCATCACCGTTCTGACTACGTCTGATAACAAGACGGTACTGATTCCCAATGGCGCTCTGGCGAACGATGCCATGATCAATTACTCGGCACAGAAAACTCGTCGTGTCGACTGGACCTTCAGTATTGCCTACGGCGATGACCTGGAGCAAGCCTTTGCGGTGTTGAAGCGTCTGATCGCGGCTGATAGCAAAATACTGCAAGATCCTGAACCTTTCGTGAGACTGCTCGAACTTGCAGACAGCTCACTAAAAATTGTAGTCCGCGTGTGGGTACAAGCGTCTGATTACGGGGCTGTCTTTTACAAAATGAATGAAGAGGTCTACAAGACATTCGAGCAGGAGGGACTATCAATTCCCTTTCCACAAATGGGTGTGCATCTGGATAAAAATTAGGCGGCTGTCCGATCTGATATCTTTGCTATTCGAGGCTGTCAAGAAAAGATAAACAACAAAAAGAAAAACAACATGATGCCGACACCCACACATACTGAATAGATGAGGGAGACGGTGACGAATTTTAACGTGGTAACAAAATAACCTTCTCCGAAGAATCTTTTCAGGCTCAGGTATAAATAGATCACGATCCAAAAAACGACAGCGGTGCTGATCCAGCTGAACCCGGAACTAAGCAGCGTGATTTCCAATTCCTCGATGATCTCCGCCACCGAGAGCAAGAAAATTGAAAACACCAAAAACGCATGGTTATGTAGCGTCAGTATGAAGTGCTCTACATAGAACCGCTTGTGGGTGATGTAGAGGATTTGTTGAATCAAGGCCAGCAGCGGCATCATCAACAGCATGAATAGGGTGATGTATTCGAGTGAGCCCATGAAAAACGAGGTTGGATCGTCGACGACGTCCTGGAAATTGGCCTCAACTTGCGAGGCTAAAAACCCCTGCAGGTTCTGATTCGCCGGTGCCGACAGAAAGGACAGTTCGATCTCTGAAACGAAGTTTATGAGTTCTTCGATGTCCTCGATGTCTTCTTCATCGAGTTCCGCAAGATCTTCTGCGGTTAATATTTCCACGTTCCCGTCACCAAAAGACAGATTAAAATCTGCCGTCACCGTGCCAGAGGGATCGACCCCGATGACAGTATTTCTTATGGACTGAAAAGATGTACTCAAGGCGACCAGCAAGAAGAAGCCGATACTGATTACCAGAAAAAGTCGCAGTGGCGGAGTGTAGCTGGCCCGCCGACCCTTGGTGTATTCGGTACTCAGAAATGCCGGTTTGGTGAAGAGATACCAGAGTGTCTTGTAGGCACGACCATCCAGTTCGAAGACTGTATAGAGTGTCTCCTGCAGCAATAATATGAAGGCGCGCCGGCTTTCCTTGTGGCGTTGGCCACATTTGCCACAGAAATCGCCGGTCAGAGCTTCTCCACAATGCTGGCAAGAGTCGAGTTTGGTCGATACGGCGTCGGTCATGGGCTCGATAGCCGTCTTAGAGCCGCGAAAAAGATGTCATCTACTGTATCAGCTCTCGGCCGCGGCGCGCGCATAAATTGGCGCAACATAGAGAAAATCCAGGAAGGTGGTGAAAACCGTTGGTAGCGAGCGTTCCTACCCTCCGCAGGGTTGGTGTGGACCAGACGGAGGGCAGGAATACTCAAGGAGCACCTTGACGCAGACAGAGGTGTAGCTGCCGCGACAAAAGTATTTGCAATACACCATGATGCCAGCATGTTGTATTACAAGAGCAACACTACCACTATATATAGTGTATCTCAAGCACAACGAATCGCCCGTTGAGTCCCTCAATAGGGCTGATGCTACTCCAATCTGAAGCTGACCCGGCGTTGTCTCACATATAGTAAACTGAATTCTTTACTATATAGGCGAAACAGTACGGCAAGACCTGTTTTACAATTCACGAACCCAAATATTCCTGAACGACACTATCTGCCCATGATCCTGCAGGGTGATTGGCATCTTGCCGCTGCAATCCTGTATTCGTTGTTCCTGGGAGTAGGGTCCGCAACGGGCAGCGTACTCCGGCGACTCGGTAAAGGTCGCCCCCAGTATTTCAAAATGATTCAAAACCAGTACGCCGTTTTGCAAAACTGTCACGTAAGCCGGAGATTCCAGCTCCCCAGCACTTGAGTACACTGGCGCCTTGAAAATAATGTCAAAACTTTGCCACTGCCCCGGCGGCCTCGATACATTCACCAGCGGTGCCTGTTGTTTGTATATGGAGCCGGCCTGCCCGTTAACATAGGTGTCATTTTCCCAACTATCCAGCACCTGTACCTCATACAATGAATGCAGAAACACGCCACTATTACCCCGACCCTGCCCACTACCATCGATGACGTCCGTCGGACGAAATTCAACATGCAATTGAATATCTCCAAACGCCTGCCTGGTCTTTATCGTGCCGACACCACTCTGCACCGTAATAGCACCATCTTCGATCAACCACCGCGCCGGCGCATCATCTGCGGTTCTATTCCAGGCTTCAAGATTGCTGCCATCGAAAAGCACGATCGCATCGGATGGCGGCGCGCCGTCAATCACACCAGTGACCAACGCCGGCACCGGTTCATAAACTTCACCTCTGTCATTAGCCTGAGAAAAAGCTAGCGAAGAAATAGGTAAAAGTGTCAAAGCGAGTAAAAGGTTCTTCATTTTTGGCTTCCATTATTTTTGATTTGTTAAATTTTCCGAAGCTACACTGAATTCGAGGGTTGGAATTGGACAGGGGTTTCTTCGCAGTGAGTAGCGCCAGGGATGGACGCGGGACCGGCCCAGGGATGGCCCACTCGAACGGAGAAGGAACCCCTGTCCAAGTCCGGCCTGTGCACGATCCTCACGTCTCCCATTTCACGATTTCACCTTTGATCTTAATTTCACTATCAGAAGTCATGGTGATCTTCTCAAGTATGGCGTTGAATTTGCCGCCAAGCGAGAGGTGTGTACTGTTTTTCCGTTCGGTTGGGCCATTCCTGGCCCGGTCCCGCGTCCGTCCCTGGCGCTACTCACTACAAAACAGCACACGCCTCTCGCTCGGCTCAATCGAGTCCTATAAGTTGGATCTACGTAAGTAGATTCATATCGTCATCCCATTCGGCGGTGATATCTCTTTGGGTTTGATCGACACATTTTTTTAGCCACTCTGATTCATATGTCATGTTGTGCTTTTTTAAAACTTCTTCGGGGACGCCGTCCCAGATGTTTGGGGTGTTGCCTTTGTAGCCGAGGTCTTCGAATCCGAGGGCGGTGGTGTAGTAGCCGGTTAGGGTCAGGTTTCGCATTAAGGTGAAAAAGCTGATGCCCGGTTGTAGGTCTGGGTCCTGGATGTCTGGGTAGGCGATTTCATCGCAGATAGAGAGGCGTTGGGATTCGGTGATGTTGATGAAGTCGGCGCCGAATTTTTCTATGGAGCGATTGTCAATCCAGGCAATACCACCGCGGACCGGGAGTTTGTAGCGCTCACGATCTTTTACCATGAACTCTACGAAATCCGGCAGGCCTGCGTCCAGGGCACCGCCGTTGGGGTGGTCGTTGGGCAGTATGATGTCGCAGAGGATGGCGATGGTGATGAGTTCGTGCTCGCGGAAATAGGACTCGGCGAAGAGTTCCCGGTCACGTTGTTGCTCGACTTCGGTGCGGCCGTAGGAGTAACTCGTTGGCAGCGGTGTCCAGCTGACGCGGGCGGCGGAGTTGTTGCTGCTGGTAACACAGCCAGACGTAGCGATGACGCCGCTGGCTAGTGGGGCGAGTAATAATGATTTCAGGGTTTCACGTCTATCCACGTTGGTTTCCTTACTATAGGTTTTGTTGCTGCATTTGTTCGATGATGTAGTCGGATGTTCGCCAGGCTAGCGCCATGATTGTCCAGGTGGGGTTCTTGTCCGCCTGGGAGACGAAGGTGCCGGCATCGACGACGAAGACATTTTTTGTATCATGCAGTTGACCGAATTGGTTGGTGACCGATGTTGCCGAGTTTGAGCCCATGCGGGTGGTGCCCACCTCGTGAATAATTTCGCCGGGTTTGGTGAGGCCGTAATCACGATCGGCGCCGGGCTTGCTGCCTAACAGTACGCCACCGGAGGCCTCCAATAACTCTTCCATGGCATCCTGCATGTGTCGGGCCTGATTGATTTCATTTTGGGTCCACTTGTAATCGAAACGCAGCACTGGAATTCCCCACTCGTCCACCACCGTGGGGTCAAGTTCACAGCGGTTATTGTATTGGGGCACGCTCTCGCCGCGACAGGCGATGCTGAGGCGGGAACCGTAGAAACGGCGTATGTCGTCCCTCAGTTCGTTGCCGTAGCCACCGACCCGTGCGCCGAGGAATTCGTTGTACTGGTTCGCGGCGAAACCAAAGCCATAGGAAGGCATGCTCATGCCACCACCTATCTCTAGATGATAGCCGCGGCTGAAGTCGAGATTTTCGTTCTCCAGCCACCAGGGGGTGTAGACGTGCATGCCACCGACGCCGTCTTCGTTGTAGATATCTCTATCCATCAGTGCGGGAATAAATGCGGCGCGACTGGCGCCGGTGGAGTCATGCAGGTAGCGACCAACGTGGTCGCTGCTATTACCCAGGCCATTTTCGTGTGCTGCGCTTCGCGAGTTCAACAGGATGCGTGCCGAGCTACAGGCGGATGCTGCTAGAACTATGCTGCGACCCTCGAGCCGATACTCCTGTCGATCTTTCTTGTTGATATAGGAAACGCCGGTGGCCTTGCCTGCTGCGTCGGTGGTGACTTCACGCACCATGCAATTGGTATAGAGGTCTACCTGGCCTCCCCTGAGCGCGGGAAAAACCAGCACGGTGCCGGATGAGAAATCGGCATGGATGGAACAGGCGCGGCTGCATTGACCGCAGTAGTAGCAAACACCACGCTCAGCGTTGATGCGTTTGGTGAGCATGGATTTGCGCGCGGGAATAACCGGAACGTTGACCTTGCGTGCGCCCTTTATGTAGTACAGCTCGTGGAGTCTGGGTTTTGGTGCCGGCAGGAAGAAGCCATCGGGATCGTTGTAGAGTCCTTCGTTGCTTCCGAATACGCCGACCAGCTTGTCGACTTTGTCGTAATAGGGTTTGACATCTTCGTAGCCGATAGGCCAGTTATCGCCGAGGCCATCGGAGTCTTTGCGCTTGAAATCCAGGGGCCCGAAGCGCAGGGCGATGCGGCCCCAGTGGTTGGTCCTGCCGCCGAGCATGCGGCCGCGCCACCACATGAATTCTGTGTCGCCCTTCTGCGTGTAAGGCTCCCCATCCAGTTCCCAGCCACCGATGCAGGAGTTGTAGTCACCGAAGGGTCGACGCGCGGTGCTGGCGCCCCGACGTGGAGATTCCCAGGGATTTCTTAGTTGTGTACGTTGCGCTTCATCGGCGGGGTCGTAATAGGCGCCGGCTTCGACCAGGGCGACTCTGAGACCAGCATTGGCCAACTGCAGAGTGGCCATACCGCCGCCGGCACCAGAGCCGACGATGATGACATCATATTCGTGTGCTGCCATTTACGTTGCTGTCCCTTATTGGACTACACTAAAAGCGGATGCGACTGAGATTGTTGTAACTGTATGCGATCGAGTTGATGCCATCGTCGGGATTATCATGCTCGATAAAATAGTGTTCGAATCCGGCGACATCGGCGTAGCTGAATAGCTTGGCGAAATCGATTCCGCCCCGGCCCACGTCTACCATGCTGCCATCGCCTGCACGGTCCTTCACGTGCAACATCGCGAAACGACCGGGATGCTTCTCGAAGTAGGGAATCGGGTCTTCACCGGCGTCCACGATCCAGTACAAATCCATCTCCATTTTCACCAGCGCGGGTTCGGTCGAATTCAGCAAGGTGTCATAACCGGTCTTGCCAGCTTGCTCTTCAAACTCGAAGTTGTGATTGTGATAACCCATTTGGATGCCGACAGCCTTGCCGGCCTCACCGGCGCGATTCAGCAAGTCGGCGTGGCGTTGATAGTCGTCGATGGAGCGTTCATTACCCGGTACGGAGGGGACCACTATATATTTTTGACCGATGGTGGCGGCGGTTTCGATCTCGCGTTCGAGGTTTTCCCGAATTGCAGTGAGTTGGATATGCGCTGCTGGAGATGTCATGCCGACACCATCGAGAATGCGCCGAACTTCTGCCGGCGACTTGTCGAAATAGCCGGCAAACTCCATTTCCTCGAAACCTAACTCGGCAAGTCGACTCAGTGTGCCTTCGAAATCCTGTCCCATCTCCCTGCGCAAGGAATACAGTTGCAGGCCGATACTGCCGACGCGGCGGCTCTGCGCCAGAACTCGCTGCCAGGGGGCGGCCGCGGCGACGCCGGCAATGGCGGCGGTTTTTAGAAAGTTACGTCTGGATTGAGCATGCTTCAAAATCTGCTTATTCATTATGTTATTCCCGCTAGTCGGACATGCAGTGTATCTAATCAGAAAACGATAAAATAGAGCCTAAATCTGGCTGGATGCTTCAAGCGAGTTGGGCTTGGGATTGTTTTCTAGTGACTAGCGCCAGGGATGGCCCAACGGAACGGGAAAACAGCTCCAAGCCCAGCTCTCCCGCCACTAGCTTCGATGCTAGGAATCCAAACTTTGCCAGATATTGCCCGCGTTATTGGATGCTACCGCTTTCTCTATGAAGCGCATTCCCTTCAAGCCATCTTCAATTGTCGGTACCAGAGATACGCAGTCTAGCGCCGTGCCATCCCGGTGTGCCACGATCTCATCGGCAAATTCCCGGTAGAGATTGGCGAAGCCCTCTAAAAACCCCTCGGGGTGGCCCGCGGGAATGCGGGTCGCCGCGATGGCGGCGGCGCTGGTGGCGGCTCCGCCTCTACTCAGGATTTGTCTGGGCGCGCCCAGGGGGGTGAACTGGAGGTAGTTGGGATCTTCCTGTGCCCACTCCAGTCCAGCCTTGTCGCCGTAGATTCGAATTCTCAGACCATTCTCCTTGCCGCTGGCGACCTGGCTTACCCACAACATGCCGCTGGCGCCATTGTTGAAATGCAGGAGTATGTGGGCGTTGTCATCGAGTGTGCGACCAGCGACGAAGGCATCCAGATCCGCGAGCAGGGAAGTGACTTCCAGCCCGCTGATGAACTCTGAGAGATGGAAGGCATGGCTGCCGATATCGCCGATTGCACCACCGGCGCCGGCTCGGGCTGGATCGGTGCGCCAGGTGGCCTGTTTCTGGCCTGTGGTTTCGATGTTGGTGGCGAGCCAGTCCTGGGCGTACTCGATCTGGATGACGCGGATAGCACCCAGGGCGCCGGCGCTTATCATTTCTCTGGCCTCGCGCACCATGGGGTAGCCGCTGTAGTTATAGGTGACGGCGAAGAGCAGGTCGCGCTCCGCTACCAGCTTGACCAGGATTTCCGCGTCTTCCAGTGTTGAGGTAAGCGGCTTGTCGCAGATGACGTGGATGCCGGCTTCGAGAAAGGCCCGGGCCGCGTCGAAATGCAGGTGGTTTGGGGTGACGATGACTACGGCTTCGATGCCATCTTTCCGGCTGGCTTCTTTCTTCGCCATCACCCTGAAGTCTGTATAGCTGCGAGCGCTGGCGATACCCACCTCTGCGGCGGATTCGGTGGCGCGCTTGGCGTCGGCACTGAGAGCAGCGGCAACCAGCTCGTAGCGATTATCGAGGCGCGCCGCAATGCGATGTACGGCGCCGATGAAGGCGCCTTGGCCGCCGCCCACCATGCCTAATCTGATTTTTGCAACGGTCATGGGATATCCGGAATACGCGTATTCGCTGTGTCATCGGCGATTTGCGCCAGGAATAGGATAGGTCCTTCTACAGTTTTCATAATGCTGGGGTCAGCGATTCCACATTTGCTGGAGTACGGTGGTGTTCAGGGCCTGTTGGCCCCGTTCCAGGTAGCCTCGCAGCCTGGCTGCCACTTCCGGATTTTCACGGGTGTAGCTATAGGTTTCGGTGGGGTCGAGTTCCAGGTCGAACAGTAAGCCCAGCGGGGCATAGTAGGAGTCCGGGTGATCGAAACTTACCAACACCGATCGATAGAATGACTCCACCACCAGTTTCCACCTGCCACTGCGAACGCCGGCGATGCGATCTTTATTGAACAGGTACAGGGCTTCATGAGGGGTAGCGGCATTTTGTGACAACATGGGCATTATGTTTTTCCCATCGATCTCGCGGTCGTCTGGCAGGGTGCCGCCGGCCAATTTAACCAGAGTGGGGAATATATCGATCCCCATAGCGGGTTCATGACTCACCGAACCCGGTGCGATAACCGAGGGCCAGCGCGCGATAAACGGGACTCGCAATCCGCCTTCCCAGGAACTGGCCTTACGATCACGAAAGGGACCGGAACTGCCTTCAAACCAGGGGCCGTTGTCGGAAGTGAAAATAATCAGGGTATTGTCGTCCAGCCCCAATGCCTTCACCTGGTCCAGGATCCTGCCCATGCTCCAGTCAATCGTCTCCACCACGTCGCCGTAGAGTCCGGCATCAGATTGACCAGTAAACTGATCGGAAACGAACAGCGGTACATGGGGGAAGCTATGTGGCAAATAGAGAAAGAAAGGATTATCCCGGTTATCTTCGATAAAGCGCAACGCCTCTGCCGTGTAGCGCTGGGTCAAGGTAGTTTGGTCTACCGGGTCTTCTATCACCTGCTCGCCGCTATACAACTCCAGCGGTGTCATGTCGTTGCTATGCAGGACGCCATAAAACTCATCGAAACCGTGGTGGATCGGGGACCACTCCAGGCGGCTGCCGAGATGCCACTTGCCAAACAGGGCAGTGCTGTAGCCCAGTTCTTTAAGCGCCTCGGCCAGGGTAATTTCATCCCTGGCAATATGAATCTCGTTAGTTGGTCTGGCAACATCGCTTACCAGGTTCAGGCGGATTGGATATCGACCCGTCAGTAATCCTCCCCGCGCCGCGGTACAGACATTGGCGCTGGAATAGAAGGAATTCAGCCGCATGCCCTGTAATGCCATCAGATCGATATTTGGTGTATCGATGAGAGTAGAGCCATAGATGCCAAGATCGCCGTAGCCCAGGTCATCCGCCATGACTACGATGAAATTGGGACGCTGGGAAGTTTGTGCCATAACATTGCTGGCAAAGCCCGGCAGCAACAGCAAGAGAGCTAACAGGATCGTTGAATTTGAGTGGCGCAAGGCAGTTCATCTCCAGATTTATTATTCTGAAAGACAAGGTATTACAAGCGGACAGCTTTGTAAAAGAACATAACAGCGACAACCAGCTATTCCAAAATTCAAAAGTTGATTTTGAACCGCTGCTACTCAGCGACCCCTGGCCAGTGGAGTAAACAAGCTCCCTAGAATTGCAGATTGTTTCCCGGCGCCACGCAGTCCGGATTGATACCGCGGGAATTAGCGGAATTTCGTATTGCCACTGCCGGCTCCATCAACTGCCGGAGTTCGCTCATACGGGAGGCCGGAGAAGGGTGGGTAGAGAGCAACTGGGGTGGACTGGGCCCAGCAGTTACCACCATGTTCTGCCATAGCGTGATGCTTGCTTCCGGGTCAAAGCCAGCCCTTGCCATCAGCATCACACCAATCGTATCGGCTTCAATTTCCTGGGTGCGATTAAAGGGCAGGAAGATGCCATAGCGACTGCCCACGTCGATGGCTTCTATGGCTGAACTGGAGGCGCCCAGAATCTGAGCCGCGGCAAGACCTACATTGCGCAGCGCAGCCTGGCTGGCTCGCTCGTTACTATGATTGGCCAGCACATGACCGACTTCATGGGCGATGACGCTGGCTAGCTGGGGCGGGGTGACGGCGATGTCCAGCAAGCCATTATAGATGCCAATTTTGCCCCCCGGCAGGGCGAAGGCATTGGCCTGCTCATCGTCGAAAACAGTGACTTCCCAGACATAATTACCGCGCTCTACCGGCTCCAGCGCCGCCACCACGTAATCGGTTACACATTGAATATACCGGGTTTCACGGGTATCAGTAGAAATAGGTAATTGCTGCTGCATCTGCCGATAAGTTTGCTCCCCCTGTTGCGTCATCTCGGCTTCGGAATAGATAACCATCTGTCGCCGATTCAGGGGCGAAGTGGTGCAAGTCATCAAAAAGCAGGCACTTAGGAGGAGGAGCGAGCCAGTTTTCATGATCAGTTTCAATGCACTGGCCTCTTCCTTGTCAATAAAAGCAGTGCTAGTAAAACAGAAAAGCCGGAGCGCGAATACTATGAATTTCTCTAGATACTCTGGCTTGATCCCAGATCTGGTTTAGAAGTTACACTCTGACGCTTCCAGTTGAACTCGAATTTCATTGTCATTGCCATCGATTTTTCGCTCGAAACAATTGCCCTCAAGGTCCTTCAGTAGACGCCTCCCGGTATTGAGCGGTGTAGAACGGCTGGCCGACCGCTTCACATAGACGACTTCCCGGGTTCGAGTACGCGGCTCGCGATAACTGGAGGAACTCAGCAGTGAACCCAGCACCAGGCCCCCAACCAGATAGCCGAGGTCATTATGGCGACGATGCCGACGATATCCGTAGTTGCCGTAGGAGGAACCAAAGTGGCCGCCACCATAATAACTCCCCGGAGAATAGTAGCGCCGAGAATAGCCGAAATGATAAGGATTTCCCCTTGGATAATAATGACTACTATAGCCATGGAGATCATAGCCACGACGATAATGGCGACTATCTGCCGACGCCGTCTGCGCAAGAATCAGCGCCGCGATCAGGAAAACACCTATTATCAGCTTTTTCATAACACGCACCCGTGTGTATTAGCAGAGCCTGTGATGACTAACAAAACTTCTCTACAGTGATATTACTTGAACAGTATGAATGGAAACTGAATATGCTGGCAGCCTTCTATGAAACTGACTGCGCTCCCATGCAGTGTGCGCCTACTCTGTATTAATGCGCCCGGTACGCCGGTAGATAGCCAATGCATTTCTTACAGGGGAAGTTTGGTTTCCTCCACCGCAATATTAAATCCTTCCGATTTCACAAACCGACTCTGTTCGCTTTCAGCATTTAATAAGGGGTTGGTATGATTCATGTGAATGAACCACACCTTAGCTCGATCTGCTCTGGAGAAATCTGCAAATACTTCCATACTGTCTGTTACGAAGGGGTGGAGGATTTGCGACATATCGCGGCCGGGCAATTCCCCATCCGCGTAAAACGTCGCGTCGATCAGCGCATAGTCCACCGATTTTACCAACTCGGCGATGTCCCTATCCCATTCTGACCACCGGTTGATATCCGGAATAAAGACCGCGGTCTTGTTTGGACCCTCAATGCGATAACCTACTGTCTCGGAATACTCGTCCCGATGTGGCACCGCAAAAGGTGTCACCAGCAATTCGGAGAGCCGAACTTCCTGTCCATACTGCAGCGGGTGTAATGCAATATTGCCAAATTTTACCAACTGACTCCAGGGGCCGTTGCTTTTCAAATACTCGTTCATGCGCGGCATGGCATAGACTGGCACATTGGATGCGCCCATGGCTTCATGCCCTAGAAACATGAGTCCGGCATAGTGACCAATATGTGCGTGGGTAAGAAAAATACCAGCGAGCTCGAATACATCACTCGGTGCTTCAATTTCCAATTGATAAAGCTGTGCCGGGAAATTGGGCGTGGCCTCAAAAATGAATTTTCTGTCTGTCACAGGATCGATCAGGGCTAGCGCGGTCGCTCCCCGCCTGCGCCTGGCATCTTCCCATCCAGGCAGGCAGTGTGGCTGATAGCATCCGGCCTGGGGATAAGCTGCATCCTGCACTACCCCAAGAATATAGAGATAGGGTTCGTCATCGGCAGCAGCCGTAAAGCAAGCAGTAAAAACCATAGCGACCAGAATCACGGATTGTCTTATGCAGTTATTCACGGCCTGAATCTGCCTCCGGCTCCGACATCTGTTCATTCTGTATTTTAACGGCGTCGCTTGAGAATCTGCTTTTTGCACGCCACAGCGCTACCGCCAGAAGTGCAAACGGTATGGCGGTGATCAAACCAATCGCGATTCCCGGACCCTCATCACTGAGAAAACTCCAGACAAACATACCGATGGCGATCTGCGCTATGTAGAGGCTGGCCCAGGGAAACAACCAGGATTTCATTTTCCAGAATCCCCAGCTGCCGGCGCCATAAACCAGCCAATGCAAAAACCCGGTGGCCTTGGCGAACCAGCCGGTGAACGTGTAACCGAACCATACTTCCTGGTCTTCAACCACCGGTTTAACAAACAGATCCCAGGGTAGATAGATAAATGTCATGAAGGCACAGAACAACAGCAGCCCGTTCATCCAATGGGGCCGCATAGCCAGGTTTTGCCGCAGTTTCAATTTGTCCAAATATTCCATGTGTTAAGACCTGATTTCGTCCCCCGTTTGAATATTACCCCCACTCACTATTATGGCTCTCAGTCCGCCCTTGTGAACCAGGTCAGGTAGCAACGCGCTGTGCACGGATGCGGCCAGGAAAGCACAGGGCTCGCACAACTGCACGCCCATGCAGATGACATCTGCGATAGAGAATTTTTTACCTACCAGGGCATTGAGATCGATACCACTGGTGATTATACTGCGGCGAAAATCACCATAATCGATAGTGACGTCGTGCTTTGACAAAAATTTGTCCAGCTCTTCCTTTGCTATCAGGGTCAAATGATTGTCAGGAATGCGTTTGCCGGCGGCGATCAGCTTCTCGGCCTTGCTGTGATAACGATCGCCGATGATGCCTTTGCCAGCTTCCAAGGTCACAGACATGAGCTGCTTTATGGCGCCACGGCTTTCGCTGGCAATATAAATTCTCTCAATTTTTCCAGTAATATCCACACCTCAGGCACTCATTCGGACATCAGTGCCATTACGGCGCCCGCAGGATCTTCAATCACACAAAAATCGCTGCCGCCCATTCTGCGGGGTCCGTCTAAAATTTTTCCACCGAGTTTTTCGCATTGCGCCGCACTGGCTTTTACGCTTTCGACTCGCACATAGATAAGCCACTGGCTGGGTAGATTGGCGTTGCTACCGCGGGCGTGACAGATGCCGGCGATGGTATCCTGAGTGCCAGGCAGATTGATGTTGAAATCGCTGTAGGAGCCCATCTCCGCCTCGGTGCTGGACCAGCCCACGACGGCGCAATAGAAGTCTTTTACCCGCGAGGCATCATCGACTGTAAGATCTATCCATTCGACGCGGCCGATGTTTGAGGCTTCTACAGGTTTATCCTCGCTCCCGCTTTCATCGCTTACTTCGCTCATATTGATTATTCCTGTGTCGGCGCAGTGTAGGAGGATACTCCAACACCGAGTCCGTGTAGCGGCCTAGCTGTTGGACTAGTCGGGCAAACTAAAAACGTAAAGCGCATTGCCATTACTGGGATGTCTCACGTCCGGGGCAATAACCCTGGGCACGGTTCGTGGGCTCACGCCGCGGGCGCCCATGGCGGTAGTCACCGCGATGTATTGTTTGCCATCGATAGCGAAGGTCACCGGGTGGCCCTGCACGGAGGTGCCGAGCCTCGTTTCCCAGAGAATATCGCCATTGCGCGCATCGAAGGCGCGGAAGCGACGGTCCAGGTCGCCCACAAACACCAGGTTGCCACCGGTTGAAATGGTACCGGTGAGGAATGCCGCCCGCTGTTCATAACTCCACAACTCAGTCATGCTGTCCACATCGAAGGCAGCCAGTTTCCCCATGTTACCTTCGGAGCCTGGCATCTCGAACCAGCGCCGGTTAGCGGCGGTGCCCCCCGCGCCCTGCACCAGCGGAACTTCCCGTGCAGATATTTCCAGGCAGGACTGACTCAGGGGGATAATGAGAGAAGCCGTTGGCTCATGGTAAGTCATCGAATGCCAGTCTTTGCCACCGGCTGTGCTCGGGCATACGCTTATCCATTGATCGAGTTGAGCATTGGCGATGTCGTCTCGGTAGGTGACGGCCCCGGTGGCAGCATCGATGTTGGTGAAGGCATTTTGAAACACGGTTTCGAGATAGCCGATAAATTCGCCGGTCACACGATCGTGTTTCCAGAGGATGCCGTGCTTGCCGATGGAGTACACCAATTTGTCATCACCTCGGTCTATCAGTACTCTTTCAAATACTTCATCCAGGTCCAGTGCCTCGGCAGGCACATGTTGAAAGAACCAGTCGAGTTCGCCATCGTCCACGTTGACCGCGACCGTGGAGTTGGTGAATAGCCCGCTGTCAAAAATGGAGAGGCTTCGGCTTGCCGGCATCCAGGGTTTCTGCTGCGCCGTTCCCCAATAGGTTAATTTGCTTTCGGGGTCGTAGCTGCCGGTGATCCAGGTCTCGCCGCCGGCACGGAACAGATCGTCGATATCGCCCCAGGTATCACCACCGGGTTGGCCCGATTCGGCGACGGTTACAAAACGCCATAGCAGTTCGCCGTTGTCGGCATCGTGTGCGCTGATGAAACAGGGCTCGTCGATGTAACGGGAGCAACCCGCCAGACCCTGGATGATTTTGCCGTCGGCGACGATGGGTCCGCTGGAATTTTGAAAGCCCTTACTGCCATCGGCGATTTGAGTTTCCCATATTGGTTCGCCGGTGCGGGCATCCAATGCGAGCAAGCGGGCATCAGTGGTGGCATGAATGATCTTGTCCTCGTAGATAGCGATATTACGCATGTCTTCACTGTCGACTGGTCCGGCGTGATGCTCCCAGATCAGGTCGCCACTCTTACCGTCCAAGGCTTGAATAATATTGCTCGGGTTGATCAGGTAGATAATGCCGTTATACACCAGCGGTGAAGGTTCGGAATCGCCATCGACCATGCTCCAGACCCACTCCAGTCTCAGGTCGGCGACGTTGTCAGTATTGACCTGATCTAGCGGGCTATAGCTCCAGGCCTGGTAATTGCGCCTGATCATGGGCCAATCACCAGGGGCAGGATTGGTCAACATGGCATCAGTAATGGGGCTGTAGTTTTCCACCGTGCCGGCGCGAATCACGCCGGTGGGCGCCTCGGCCTGTTGTCCCGCTTGCCCGCCGAAAAAGGCCGCGGCACCGGGGATATTGCTTGCCAGCGGATAATCAGATTGGGCTGTGAGCATGGGATTGGTGTCTGCAACGCCACTGCTGCGCATGACGTGGGCGACGATATTAATATAATCCTCGTCGCCGACGCTTTCGTTGTCACCGGGGGGCATATTGGCCTTGATGTAGTTGTAAAAATCCGCTGGGCTCTGCCTGCCCCATTGGCCCAGAAAGGACTGGCCGCTCAATATCGGTCCCAGGGCACTGCCTTGCAGATTTGCGCCATGGCATATGGCGCAATTAGTGGCATAGGCCTGGGCGCCGGCATCGGCCTGACTGGCAAACAATACGCTGGCTTCGGCGGTGGGTGCGTTGCCGGTGTCATCGCTGCCGCAAGCGGTGATCAGGGTTAAACACAATATTCCCAAGATGCTTTTATTATTGTTCATTTAGTTGCTTCCTGTTTTTGCGGGTACGGGGTGTCGGAGTAACCAGGCCGATACCAATTCGACTGCACTAGTCCGGCAGACTGAATACGTAAAGCGCATTGCCAGTGCGTGGATAGACAATTTCGGTGGCGATGACGCCGGGCACGGTTCGCGGACTGGTGCCCCCCAGCGCGGTAGTGACCGCGATATATTGTTTGCCGTCTACGGCAAACGAAACCGGGTGACCCTGCACGGAAGTACCCAGCCGGGTCTCCCAGAGAATCTCACCGTTACGGACATCGAAGGCCCGGAAGCGTCGATCCAGATCGCCTACAAACACCAGGTTGCCGGCGGTGGACATGGTGCCGGTATGGAAAGATGCCCGCTGCTGGTAGTTCCAGATTTCTTCCATCGTATCCACATCGTAGGCTCCCAACTTACCGAGGTTGCCATCGGAGCCCGGCATTTCAAAGAATTTACGGCTGGCTGCCAGGCCACCCCCACCTTGCACCAGGGCTACTTCCCGTGCCGCATTTTCCAGGCAGGTCTGGCTCAAGGGCGCAATCAGGATGCCGCTGGGCTCATGATACGTCATCGAGTGCCAGTCTTTACCGCCGGCACTGGAAGGACAAGCCGAAGTCCATTCATCCAGTGCGGCGTTTTGTATGTCTTCGCGATACGTCACCAAGCCGGTAACGGGATCGATATGGGTGAAGGCATTTTGGAACACGGTTTCCTTAAAACCCTTGAACTCGCCGGTCACCCGATCGTTCTTCCAAAGAATACCGTACTTGCCTATGGAGAAGACGAATTTATCATCGCCACGATTTACCAGTACCCGCTCGAACACCTCGTCGAGATCTAGCGCCTCGGCCGGAACGTGTTGGAAAAACCAGTCCAGCTCGCCGTTGTCAACATTGACAGCCACCGTGGAATTGGTGAAGAGTCCGACCTCGTTGATGGTCAGGTGACGGCTCACCGGCACCCAGGGTTTCTGTTGCGCGGTGCCCCAGTAGGTGAGCTTTAAATCCGGATCATAGCTGCCGGTGATCCAGGTTTCCCCGCCGGCACGGAATATATTGGTCAGATCTCCCCAGGTATCGCCGCCGGGCTCATCCACCTTGGCGATGGTGTTAAAGTGCCAGATCAGTTCGCCGGTGTTGGCATCATGGGCACTGATAAAGCAATCTTCGACGATATAGCGCGCGCAGCCGGCGAGCCCCTGGATGATCTTGCCATCGGCCACGATGGGTCCGCTGGAATTGGAAAAACCCTTGCTGGAATCCGCTATCGCAACTTCCCACACCTGCTCACCGGTGCGGGCATCGAGGGCGACCAGGCGGGCATCGGTGGTGGCCTGAATGATCTTGTCGTTGTAGATCGCGATATTGCGCATGTCCTGGCGATTCGCCGGACCGGTCCAGTTTTCCCAGATCAGTTCACCGGTGGTACCGTCCAAAGCCTGAATTACATTGCCCGGGTTAATCATATAGATGATGCCGCCGTAGACCAGGGGAGCCGGTTCCGAGTCGCCATCGTGCATGCTCCAAACCCACTCCAGGGTCATGCTGCCGACGTTTTCCGTATCGATCTGATCCAGGGGACTGTAACTGTGGCCGTAGTAGTCCCGGCGATGCATCGGCCAGTCACCGGGATCCGGATTTGCCAGCATGGCGTCGGTAATGGGGACAAAGTTTTCCACGGTGCCGGCAATGGTTACGCCCTGTGGAGGTTCTGGCTCGGCACGCCTTCGATTTGCAATTCTGGAAATGTTTTGGGAGATGACGAAATCCGTAGTGGCGGTGAGTGGGCCGATCTCGCCATCGACGCCATTGCTGCCGAGGAGATGGGCAACAATATTGAGGTAGTCCTCGGCGCTGATATCAGGATTGCCGCCCGGTGGCATATTGGCTTGAATATTGCCCAGCAGCAGGGCAGGCGTCTGCGATGCCCAGCGCAGCAAAAATGCCTGGCCGGATAGAATCGGTCCCAGGGTGGTGCCCTCCAGGTTGGCACCATGACAGGCTGCGCAGTTTGTGGCATAAGCCGCGGCACCGGCCTCGGTCTGTGTATTAAAGGTAACCGCAGCGACCGCTGCTTCCGCCGGCAACCTAGTTTGCTCACCGCCACAGGCAGCCAGGCCCACCGCCATGCCAGCGCTGAGGACAGTCTTATAGATAATCTGTTGTAAGAATTTCATCCATGGATCCCCAATTAGTTTCTAACAAAAATCCAGCCGCGTAGCTCCCCGGGAGGATTGTTGTCGCTATGAATCTGGATATAGAGCGAATTGCTGCGTAGTGCGGTGATTTGCTGGTCCGTTAATTCCAGCTCGGCGCTTATTTCGCCGGCACTGGCCGAACTGACTCCGAGCTGATGTATTACCGGACCTGGCTGTGCGGGCGGGCCATTGTGAATATGGGCCATGGTAGCCACGGAACTCATGCCCTCAAAATTGCCCTGAATACTCAAGGTGTGACCATTGAGAGTGAGCAGGACCTCACCTTCTCCGGTGATGGTGGTTACCGTCTGCGGGGTAGTAGGCATGGGTGAGAGCCGGGCGCGATAGGTTTCAGTTTGCGCCTGCGCAGTCGCTGAAATCAGCAAAAAAGTGGCAAAGACGGTGGTGGTTAAAAAGCATAACGTTTTATGGCCGAGTTTCATGATTACCTCTGGGCTCCGTTGTTCTGAAGAGAACGTGAAAATTACCACTAACCGCGGCAAATAGGAACGTATAGGGGGTTGGAGCCGGGGAGATAACAGATAAACGGGGCATTGACATGAATGGCACGAAGTTTAGTGGCATTTGAATATGTAAACATCCCCTTTTTAGGTGCACCCTAAATTAGAGTTTTCCAGTGCTTCGTG
>CAJXIY010000029.1 GCA_913054495.1 uncultured Gammaproteobacteria bacterium
GTAGTATTTCTCTGACCCCATCTATCCATAACTCTCACCCCATTTAACCAGGTCCCGGTTACTCGATTAGTTAGCTAGGGGATCAGGTCGCATTTGAAAGTGATACACCTTGCTCGATGTCCCCGCACCGGTCTCCATATGAAAAGGCGTCCTGCTGCTAAAAGTTGTCCACAAACCGCGGCCTTTCCAGCCCGCGTTCGGATCATCGATACGACCGTCCATCCACTTGGTGTAGAAACCCAAGGGATAAGGCACCCGCAAGCGAACCCATTCGCCGTCATGAAGTGCTAACAGTGCGCCCGATTGATTTCCCGTATTGATCGGCGTGTTTTCACCCAGCCCGAGGGTATCGAACTGATCCACCCAGGTGTAATAGCTGCCTTCGGAGCTGCCCGGTGTATCGATATTCTTGAACTGGGGCAGTGGCTCGGCATAGAAGGTCCAGCCTTCCGGACAATGCTGCCCTGTCGCCTCCGGGCCGTTCAACGGCCCCTGGCAGAGAGACCGGTCGAAGCTCGCCATGTGGCCACTGGCCAGGGCCACCCAGGCGACACCGTTGCGATCGATATCCATACCACGGGGGGAGAAACCCTCGATCGGATCGCCGTTGGCATCGAGCGGCAGTTCATAATATTCCGTCAGGGCGGTAACACTGGGGTTATCACCCGGCATCAGTCGCACGACCGCACCGGGATAGCTGAGGTTGGACCCCCACACAGACCCATCCGGTGCAGGTGCCACGGCATAAAAACCGGAGTTGATGCGCTTGTCCCGTGAAGGATCGACCGGTTGGTCCGGCTCCACGTAATCGGCATCCCGCCGCCCGTTGCCGTTAGTATCCAGGATGAAGGGTGTCCACCCCTGGGCCGCTATCGCATCGCCTGTTTCCAGGTACTGGCGGGTATTCAGCCAGCCTATCACCCTGCCGCCGCCGCTGGTCCACAGGGTGTTGTCTTCATCCTCAGCGAACATGAGGTGATGGGTGCTGAAACAGGTGTTGATTGGCGTGTAATCATCCGTGGCTGGATCATAGACACCGAGATGTCGTCCGGAGCGCCCCAATGGAAACACTTGCGCAGAGGGGTGATCGGAGCCTTCCTGGCAGAATGCCGGTACATCTTGCGGGGCCCGTGCCCGGGCAGTGATCCAGACTCTGCCATCCTGATCCAGCATGGGATTGTGTACCGTTGTCGAGGCATCCCAGATTGGCTCGTCACCCCAATAGGGTGATTCCGCCATAGGAGGGGCCGGCTCGGGATTGTAATTCGGGTCTTCCGGGAACACTGCCACCTGGGAAATTGTATTCGTTTGAGGATCCAGTACCGGCAGATAATCCGCGCTGTTTTCCAGGGCGCCGTAGATTTTGCCGTAAGCATTCCTGGTCGGATCGCGCCTGTCGGTGGAAACGAGATCGTGCAGGTACGCGGTGGGATCCGCCCAGTCCCACTGGGTAATGACCACGTTGCGCTCCAGGCCGGACGGGCGGTCCGGTACCGGCGGCAACTCACCGGCCACAATCCTGTCGGTCCAGTCGGCATACATCTGCAGCGCTCGGTCTCCCATGCCGGCCAGGGCCCTGGACATGGAGCCTCCGGCCTGGCCCGATCTGACGCGACGATTCCAGGCTTCAATTGATGTATCGTAACCGCTGAACAGGGCAGGCATGTTACGGATTGCCGCGTTACCTAACTGGTGACAGGCCAGGCAGCCACCGCTACTCACTCGCCGCATAAAGTCGGCCTGGTTGTGAATATTGGGAGAAATACCGTTACCGTCCGCACCGGTACCGGGAAATTCACTCTTGTCCGGGATCTCCAACAGCGAGTACCAGTTTCCGGCAGGGTAATAGTCAGCGGCCGCTGCGGCATCGGGCGCAATCACCGCGTTCAGATTCAGGGATTGACCGGGAACGGCGTTGACCTTCTCCGAATCCACCAGGCCGTAACCCCGCACCCAAATGTCATATTGTGCGTTAGGTAAGTCGGGGATGAGATAGCGCCCGTCCTCGTCGGTTACTACGGTTTTTGAATAGAGAGTGGGTAAATCGTCCGTTTCGGCGATGACCCATACGCCGGCTTCAGGTCCGTTGCTACTGGTGACGACACCCCCGATATCATCCTGATCGACGCCGATACTTGGCGCATCGGAGGCAACTGGCTCAGCTTGTGTCGAGTTTTCTTGTTCCGGCTGACCACAGGCCGCGAGGGCCAACAGGCATCCTGCAAGGGTAATTCTCAATAATGGTGTTTTTATTGTCATGATTTCACCTCCACGGTAATTGAATTTCTCGTCATAAAAAGAATAAATGGGGTCAGAGTAAAAATACAGTAGTTTTGGTCATTTCCTTGGGGTGGAAGGGGACCTGATAAGTTAGCAATTTAGGCACCAACTCGAAGGCCCAAAATTGGAGCATCGCAATGATCAAAGAGCGGTGCCACGGATGTCGGTGATTTACCCAGTCAAATAGGGCCAGGTTCCCAACTGCACATTGAATGGATTGGAATGTGCAGAGAGAGAGCCGCGAAATTATATCAGTACCGGTAGCCCGGAATCTGCGACCGGGGGTCAGGTCTTTGATTTATGATTATCGCGCGGCTAAGCTTGTTCAGTAATAATCTGCGGATTTGTTAAAGATCATAAATCAAAGACCTGACCCTATGTCCTCTGACCCTCTGTCCTCTATAATCCGCAACGGTTCTGATACAATCGAGCGTGCTAGCTGTACACTGCATCATGTTCTGTCTGACAGGCTCCACAAAAATAATATCACAGCTCAAATATGCTCAAGATTAAGAATAGAAATTCGGAAATAGAAAAACATGGATGATTACGGCATCCTATCGATCGTTCCCCCGCTGCTAACAATCGCCGTCGCTCTCTACAGCAGAAACGTCCTGCTTGCCCTGGTCTGCGGAATCCTCAGCGGCTCCCTGATTATTTCCAATTTCAATCCCTTCGCCGCTATCCTGGATGCCATCGAAAATCAAGTTCTGAGTGAAGTCGCCAATGGCACACAGATACAGGTGATCCTGGTTATACTCATCATCGGCGGCTTCGTTAAGCTGCTTGAGGTTTCCGGCGGCGCCAGCGCGTTTGCACGCAAGATGACTGCCGTGGTCACCAGCCGATCCAAGGCACAACTGTTAGTGTGGCTTTCCGGGTTGGGAATATTTTTTACGGACTCCGGCAATAGCCTGATTGTTGGTCCCCTGTACCGATCGGTATTTGATGAATTCAAACTCTGTAGAGAGAAGCTTGCCTATATTCTTGATACCACTTCGTCCCCCATTAGTATTCTGATTCCCTTCATCGGTTGGGGCGCCTATATCATGTCTCTTATCGATAAGTCCTACGCAGAAGTCGGGCTGGACGAAAATGCTTTTAGCGTTTTGATCGCTGTTATTCCCTACCAGTTTTATGCATTCCTGGCACTGGCCACGGTGCCCATCGTCATCTTTACCCAAAGCGAATATGGCCCGATGCGGCGGGCGCAAGAGCGTTACGAGTCGAAGGTCGAGAAAACCCAGGATAAGAAGGCGATTGAATCTACGATTATAGAAGACGATTCCACTTCAACTCGAATCGGTATCTTCCTCTACCCCCTGGGCGTGATGCTGTTAATGGTGGGTGGGCTCATTACCTGGCATGCAACCCACGAAGGCATATCCGCTGTTCATATCAGATCGACCTTGGTGATCGCCTATCTCTCTGCTTCTTTTACCTGCATGGAAATGATGCGCCGGCACCAATCAGTGTCCTACACGAAATCTCTGGGAATTTTTATCAAGGGCGCCGAGTCGCTGGTTTATATTTCAATTGTGTTGGTGCTAGCCTGGTCCTTAAGTTCGGTGACGACGGATATTCATACCGCTGATTATCTGGCCTCCATCATCGGCGGAACGGTCGCGCCCATGTACTTCCCCATGATTGTCTTCGCCCTCGGCGTGATAATATCCCTGTCTACCGGTTCATCCTACGGTACTTTTGCAATTCTGATGTCAATCGCAGTGCCAGTAGGTTTCGAATTGGGCGCATCGATGTACCTGACTATTGCGGCGGTACTAAGCGGTGGCTTGTTTGGCGATCATGTTTCGCCCATCTCGGATACCACGGTGCTGGCATCGGTGGGCGCCGAATGCGCCCACCTGGACCATGTCACCACCCAGGGAGCCTATGCCGGAGTAACGGGTCTGGTAGCACTTTTTGCCTATGGTCTCGCTGGTGCTTATGAAACGCCCTATATTTTGCCCATCGCTCTGGTGCTGCTCTTCGTCACGATGGTCACCATGATGAAGGTGTTTGGATCAAAGGTATGAGACTTAGAAATACTGGCAAGATCTCGGCAATCGTTTCAGAGCAGGTCCTCACATGAATGACATGCAATCAGACGGGAACAACTGCTTCGTCTGCGGTCCCGGCAACAGTACCGGCCTTAGGCTGACGTTCCGAATAGAAGATGATATTTGTCGATCGAAATTTACCCCGGCCGCCATCCACTGCGGCTACAACGGGGTTACTCACGGAGGCATTATTTTCTGCGTTTTGGACGATGTGATGGCGAACTGGATTTATCTCAAGGGTATTCGCGCCTATACCGCAAAATGTGACATCCGTTACAAAGACAGCCTGCCCACCGGCATCACCGTGGCGCTGGAAGGTCGTTGCATAAAACAAAGGGGGCGACTCATCGTCATGCAGGGCAGCATGATCAGAACCGATACCAATGAATTGGTAGCCGAGACCCAGGCCAGCTTCATGGTCGCAGCTTGAGAGTCTCAAGCTGCGAACGGAGCACCGAGATAAATGGGGTCAGATGAGAAACCAACATGAATCCCGAAGCACTCATCCAGAATGACGCATCCGTCCTCGGCTTGTTAGCTATCCTTCTGGCCGTGGTTTTTTATACGGCGCAGAGCGAACATGTCTTTTTCAGACGCTTTTACCGTTACGTGCCGGCACTGTTAATGTGTTATTTCCTGCCGTCGCTGTTAAACACTTTTAACATCATCGATGGCACCGGATCCAATCTCTATTTCGTCGCATCACGCTATCTGCTTCCCAGTTGTTTAGTCCTTCTGACTCTCAGTGTGGATTTTCAGGAGATTGCCAAGTTGGGCAAGAAGGCGGTGATCCTGTTTTTTACCGGCACCGTTGGCATTATCATCGGCGCACCCATAGCCCTGTTGCTGGTGTCCATGGCCTTTCCCGAACTGCTCAACGGCAATGGCCCGGAAGCGGTGTGGCGAGGAATGACTACGGTGGCCGGAGCCTGGATTGGCGGCGGCGCTAACCAGGCGGCGATGAAGGAGATTTACGACGTAGGCGATAATGTTTTCTCGGCCTGGGTGACGGTGGACGTGCTGGTGGCGAACATCTGGATGGCCTGCCTGCTGATCATGGCGGCAAATTCGCGAGGTATCGACGCCAAAACCGGCGCCGATGTCAGTGCACTGAGATCCCTGCAGAAGAAAGTGGAGGAGTTTCATGCCACCCATGCTCGCATCCCTCAATTGCCAGACCTCATGATAATTATTGGCGTCGGCTTCGGCGTAACCGGTTTCGCTCATCTGCTCGCCGATATCATTCAGCCCTGGATGGTGGAGCATGTGCCCGGGGGCGCTCGCTATAGTCTACACAGCGGCTTCTTCTGGCTGATTGTCATTGCGTCCTTGATGGGCCTGGGTCTGTCGTTTACCAGGGCACGTAAACTGGAAGCGGTGGGCGCATCGAAAATAGGCAGCGCCATGCTTTACATTCTTATTGCCACCATCGGCATGCAGATGAACATCCGGGCCGTTGCGGAGGTGCCGCTCTACTTCGTCATTGGCATCACCTGGATGATTATTCATGCCTCCCTGATGCTCGCTGTCGCCAAGTTTATCAATGCGCCGGTGTTTTATATGGCCGTGGGCAGTATGGCTAACGTCGGCGGCGCCGCTTCGGCACCGGTCATCGCCGCCGCCTTTCATCCCGCACTGGCCCCGGTAGGTGTATTGCTGGCGGTACTGGGATACACGGTGGGCACCTACATGGCCTGGTTCTGTGGCCAGATCCTGCAAGTTATCGGGGCGTCATAAGAGGAGTTGGTTTGGCAACAGGGGCCTGGCGCACTACGTCATCGACAACTAGGACATCGGGCGATTCTTCACATGCGGCCAACAAAAACACTAACAGCAGCAGACTTAGTCGAATGTTTATATTGCTTCAACTCATCGCTTCTGTGCCGAGCAGAGCAAGCCTAAAACGGTCTCTGAGGAAGGCGCCGTCTTTTGGAGGAAGCACCAAAGCTAATTCTTCCGCACGGACTTTGATATTGAAAAAGAGTGGTCCCTTTCCCTCTCGAATCTGGACCAGCATCGACTCCAGGCCGGCATCATCATGAATAGTCTCGCAGCCAGGGATGCCGGTGGCCAATGCTACCGCCGCCAAATCCACATCACCAGCGGTATGGGTAGATTGCATCCCAGTCTCACCGTAACGTTCATTGTCCAGGACGACAATAGTTAAATTTTGCGGTGCTTGAATGGCGACTGTTGCGAGCGAACCCAGCCCCATCAACATTTCTCCATCACCGGTGATAACCAGGACTCTCCGAGCAGCTTGCGCCAGGGCCAGACCCAGCCCCATCGACACCGCGCCGCCCATCGCCCCCCACAGGGGAAAGTTTAGAGGCCCATCTCCCGCGGCAGTTATATCCCAGGCCGCCGCCCCGAGTCCGGCAACTACCAAACTGTCGCCGCGTTGACTTAGAAGTGCCTTTACCACCTCGCGTCGACGCAGAGGGTAGTGTTCGCTGCGATTAGAATCCATGACTAGTTCTCAAAGGTTTTTGTTCCAAGAATGCTTTGTGAGATTAAGACGGCAGCTGCCACCGAGTTTTCAAATACCTGCCGTGCCGCCTCATCGACCGTGTCTGCCAATTGACTGCTGTCGAAAACTGGAAAAGTCTGAACGCCCGCAGTGGTCAATAATTTCCCGGCGCTCTGTCCCATCGGTATCTGCCAGGGATTGAATTCTCCCTGCTCTCCTCGCATGGTCACCAACATCAACAAGGGCAGCTGACACACTCTGGTGAGGGAAAACATATTGAGGCAATTACCCACACCACTACTTTGCATCAATAGCACACCACGATCTCCTCCCAGCCAGGCTCCCGCCAGCAAGGCGACACCTTCCTCCTCAGTGGTCAGGGGCACGGAGACAATTTGTTCGCTGGATATACAGCGATCTATTAGATGCAAGTGTCCAGCATCCGGCACATATGCTACTTGGCGAATATCGTGCCTCAGCAGTGTCGAGAAAATTCGGTCAGACCAGGTAGCGAAATCCAGTTCCGTCATAATTGTCCTGGGGCAATATCAAGAGTAAGGAATGAGGTGAAGCGAATATACAGTACAGCAATCAGACTCAGAGAATCTATACCATCGTTCTGGCCGCTTGGCATCTCTTGTTTTGTTGCTCTCAGGACCGCCGATTATTCCCTCTATGTCTAAATACAAGCTGGTTTGCCTCGCGCAATCTATTCCCGCAAGGTATCGGGGCATCATAAGAGAAGCCGGTTTGGCGGTGGGCCTGGGGGCAGTTCTGCGCACTACTATCTATTGTCTAGATTTTAATCTTGTCGGGACGTCCCCAGTGCACCAGACGGTTTTGGGAGTTCGGGGGGTCAGTAACTTTAATATTCGAATTCGGGGTTAAGTGCCTTCAATATTGAATTACGGTCACTGCTTCCCGTATTCCCTACTTGCCACTACGTGGATTCCTTTACGAGGGCGCTTATCCGGTTCAGTACCTCTACTCGGATAATGCTGATCCCTTTGCCGACCGGTGTCTCCAGAGCATGGCCCGATCCTTCAAACACCACCACTTCGATGTGGGGATTACCAAGCGCTTCTAATCGATTAACACTTTCATTAGTAGGAACATTGGTATCGTCCACGCCATAGAGAACCAGAGCGGGAATCGTAACCCCATCCCAGTGCTGGATCGGATCGAAGTTTCCCACAGAATCCCAGAACTGAGTCCGGCGGATCTCTATCAGTGACCAGCGCCCGGCGTATGCGAAAAGATGCGCGAATCCCGGAAGTACGCCCATCTGCCGGATATTGTGAACCTCCTCATAGAGCAGGGCGTCATGTGCTGGGACCGCCCCACCGACCATGTTAACGACAAAGGCAAGTTCGTCCGATTGGGTAGCAACGATGGGCGCGATGCGACCCCCTTCGCTCATTCCGATCACCCCGATCGATGAGATCGGTACAGCACCCTGCGAGCGGAGGAATTCAACCGCGGCCAGGGTGTCGGTTGCCAGATCCTCGTAACTCGACGTCCGCCAATCTCCCGCGGACGACTCCGACCCGCGTTTGTCGGGAAGCAGCACGGTGATACCTTCCCGTTGAAGGTGCTCGACAAGGGTCAGGTACCACGCATTGTTGCGAACACTGGTGCCGGACCCGTGGATGATCACTGCCGCTGGAAACGGCCCGTCACCGCTCGGAATGAAGAGCAGGCCCTTCAAATCGAGATTCTGTGTCTGATTCCTGAATGCGATCTCCCGGAATTCGAGGTCGTCCAACCATACTCCAGAGAACGAGCGCTGATCTTGGGGAAGCAATTGGGACAGAACCACTGGAATAACCAGGATCGCAAGCAGCAACAACCACACCGCTGGCCAACGTATTTTCCCCATGGTCGCTCCCACCGACACATTCTAGTCGCTAGCCTAGTACCTGTAGCAGCTACAGATGCAAGGACATCTGGCTGATATCCAGCCTTCGTATAGTGGGGTCAGACAAGTGCCATAAATTGCTAAGTTGCCATTGTGCTTACTCCCCCTTCTCAGGGTGAAGACATCCATTGCGGAGTTCGGGACTCTGTGACCGTAATATAGAATTAGGGTCACCTCCCCTCGAATTCCAAGATCCCAAAAAATTGTTGACGCATTCTCTTGGCTATTCTAGTATTAGAATACTAATTATCCTAGTACTAGAATATGGTACGCAAAGACCTCACAGATAATGAATTGCTGGTCCTCGGCTTGGTTGCCGAGATGCCCCGTCACGGCTACGAGCTGGAACAGCTTATCGATCGGCGAGGCATGCGGGAATGGACCCAGATTGGCTTTTCTTCCATTTACTTCGTACTGGGGAAGCTTGAAGCGAAGGGCTTCGTTAAGGCCGAGACGCCGAAAACTGCCAAGGCAAAGAAGTGTTACAAGCTCACCAGGACCGGCAAGAAAGCCCTGGTGAATCAAACAATGTTCGCCCTCAAGAACCTCCGTCCCAGCTCCTCTTCCTTGCTTATGGGAATGATTCATTGGCCAGCACTCTCAAGAGATCAAGCTTTGGAAAGCCTACAGGCACGCGGTGAAGCCGTGTCAAAAGAGCTAAGCCGTTTTAAGGACATCCATTTCGAACAACAACCCATGCCCGATTATATCGATACAATGTTTGAGTATTCGCTCGCTCAGCTTAAAGCCGAAGCAAAATGGATTGCCAAAACACTGGCGTATATGCAAACCAAGCCCTGGGATACTCGATAGAGAAGGAGAACAAAAATGGACGTAGAAGGATTCCATAAACGCCTACGAGAACTGTATTCACCGCCCGAAAATCAGTTCACATTGATAGATGTACCCGAAATCAGATTTGCTGTTATTGATGGCAAGGGCAATCCGCAAAGCGACGATAGCGCTGACGCCGTGAAGTGGCTCTACTATCTGGTTCATTTGCTAAAACCCCTGGTGCAAGAACGTATGGGAAAGAGATTTGTCTACCCTCCACTGGAATTCTTGCACTGGGCAGACAGCGAAGAGGATTTTGTTTCAGGCCGCAAAGACAAATGGAGATGGCGAGCGATGATTGTTTTCATCGATTGGATAACTCAAGAAGCCTTTACAGATGCCGTCGCCGAAGTTGAAAAGAAACGCGGCCCAGCTCCCAAGACACTTCGTCTCGAAAATCTTCACGAACGCAAGAGCGTGCAGATTATGCATGTGGGGGACTACACTGAAATCGGATCAATCTGCGAAAAATTGTATAAGGAATATCTACCAGAGAATAATTTGAAACCTAATGGCTATTACCATGAAATCTTTCTGAATGACCCTGACCGAACCGCCTCGAAGAATAGGAAAACTGTGATACGCCAACCCGTTGAATTAATCGTCAGCGGGAGTTCGGATTGAGGTTGCTGTCCCTCGAACTCCTTGTGGATGTCTCCGCTACAGTAGCTCAACCGATCCTGCCTGGGTGAGACGGTGTCTGCCTCTGCACCATCTAGATACGCCTGGCTTGGCACGAAAATTCCAATTGCCCGGGTTTTAAAGCACAATCCATCGTGACTTGCTCCGCTGATGGAGATAACTGACTTGTGAAGGTATGAAGGCATGAGAGTTTTACTGCTTCTTTTAAGCTTCGTCGTACCCACGTGCGTATTTGCACAATCGGGCACGACGATGCAGGCAATCCAGTTGCAGCAGTTCGGAGGTCCCGAGGTACTGCAGATTCGCAAAATTCCACGACCCGACCCAGCCGTGGGGGAGCTACTGGTTCGGGTACGGGCTGCCGCTGTCAATCCCGTAGACACAGGGATTCGGTCCGGCGGAGCCAGCGGTCTGTCCGGCGCCGTACCTCCCTATGTGCCTGGCTTCGATGTCAGCGGCGTGGTGACTGCGATCGGAACTGGTGTCAGCAATTTCGACATCGGTGATGAAGTATTCGCCATGCTCAGTCTTCGACGCGGCGGGGCTTACGCCGAGTACACAATAGTCAAAGAAGATGAAGCCGCACGGAAACCCCCCGGGATAACGCACGCGGAGGCCGCCTCAATTCCCCTGGTGGCGCTGACGGCGTGGCAGACTCTCTTCGAGATCGCAGATTTACAGGCGGGCCAGACGGTTCTCATCCACGCCGGTGCCGGCGGCGTCGGTTCAATCGCCATTCAACTGGCGAAATGGCGCGGCGCGACCGTGATCGCCACCGCCTCGGATTACAACCATGACTTCCTGCGGGAACTCGGGGTCGATATAGCGGTGGACTATCGCACCCAGCGATTCGAAGACTTCGCTGCAGACATAGACGTCGTGCTCGATTCGATCGGTGGCGAAACCCAACTACGCTCCATGGCGATACTCAAGGAAGGAGGCATTCTCGTGTCTATTGTAGGATTGACGCCTGAAGGCAGGAATCCGCAGCGCAACATCCGTGTCACCTCCACCCTGGTCCAGCCGAGTTCGGAGCAGCTTGGCGAAATTGCAGATCTAATCGAAACAGGCGTTGTTCGGCCCATCGTGAGCTATCGTTTTCCACTGCATGAAGCGCCGCTGGCCCATGAGCAGAGCCAGACCCGGCGCACCCGCGGCAAGATCATTTTGGAGATAGATTAGGGCAGCTCTGAACGATGCGGTGATGCCTCAGTAAAGTAATCTGAAAAACGTTGCTTCTGTAGTGGGTACAGATGTTAAGCTCGGCAATTCGGCGTATGTGTCGGTATCGAATCACCATCTGCCGGGATCGATCGAGGACCTGAACAAACGATATGACAAAGCCAATTTTAAAACTGCTATTCGTCCTGCCTCTGTTGATGGCACCGCTACCGGCGTCCCTGGCCTCACAGGCTGCGGCTGCCGAAGCCGAGTTATCGAAGGTGACCTTGTTCGTCGAGGGTATGATGAAAAGCCGCGGCGGCGTAACCTGACTAAGCTGACCAGATAGTGTTGTTGCGGCTCTGTCAGAGCTCGCCGGGGTAGATGAAGATATTGAGGTGTTTCTCGATAGGGATGCCTTCACCCTCGACTATGACCCCGCCCTCGTAAACCTCGAGGACATGTACACCGCGATTCGCGGTTTGGGTTACGAGCCCCGTCTCAGCGCGGGAGAAGAGGTCGAGTCTGCCATCGCCGAGGCTGGCGCAGCGGTACCGGAACCTGTTGCCACGGCGCTGGCTACGGCAAAAACCGAGGGCAAGCTGGTGTTTCTCGATTTCTATGCCGAGTGGTGTCTGGCCTGTAAGGTCCTGGAGGAAAACACCCTGCTCGATTCTGCGGTGGCCAGTACCCTGGAAAAATTAGTCAGCCTCACAGTCGATACGGATCTATATACCCCGGCCTCTCTCCACTACAACATCGTGGGAATGCCCACACTGCTTGTGCTCGACAGCGATGGCACGGAGATTTATCGATCAGTCGGTCTGATTACGCCGTCGGAACTAAACCAGGCCCTGAATGATTTGCTCAGCAGGTAGCAGTCAGGCGTCAAACAAGCTGTCGATAATGGGACATTGGGGCACATTGCCTTGATTACACTGGGCCGCCATCGCCTGCAGCACCCCTTCCATCTTCTTCAAATCGACAATTTTCTCGGTGATCTGCCCGGCGTGGTGGATCGTCAGTTCATGCACTTCCTTGCAGGCGAAATCGCCCGAATCCACCAGGCTGAGCAAGCTATTAATTTCCTTCAGAGAAAAGCCGAGACCCCGACACTTATGGATGAAATTCAGTCGTCGAACGTCCTCGTCGCTGTATATTCTGCGGCCTGCAGGGCTACGCATTGGAGTCGGTAAGATACCTTCGCGTTCGTAGTAGCGAATCGTTTCGATGTGTACGCCTGTTTTCCTGGATAGCTCGCCAATGGCCTGAGTTTTCATGCCGATCCCTCCAAGCATCTACCACTTGCTTCTGTAGTAACTACAGGATACATAATATCCTATGGGAGTACAGTAACACCACCGTCTCCCCCACCTGGCATTGCGAAGCCGGGCATCTCTGAACCATGCGGTGATGCCTCGGACTTTCAGGCGTCTTAGTATTCGAGGCTGGGTTGCGCAGGAATATAAATTACCTTTACAAGCGGTACTAACGATGAGTGCTAATCTGCCTGAAAGCCCCATGGGGCGGGCCCAAAAATTGGAATCCACGATTAAATGCCCCCATTGCGGATATCATCGGACAGAGACGATGCCCACGGCGTTTTGCCAGTTTTTCTATGATTGTGGGAACTGCGGCAAGACCCTGAAGCCCCTGACAACAGATTGTTGCGTGTTCTGTTCTTATGGGACAGTGCCTTGTCCACCCATGCAGGCAGGGACTTGTTGAACGAACTCTTGGCGAGGATCAAGCGTGAGAATTATTATGTCACTTGAATTAGTTGCACCGGGTTCATTGTCGAAACCCGGACCGGTAGGTCGATTGGTCAGATTCTTGCTCGGAATACTGTGCCTTTATGCACTCTGGGGGTCTTAAAAATATTGCATCCGACTTCGTTGAAAATCCTATAGGCCTGTTACCGAATCTGGGTCTTATGATCCTATTTGCACTATGTATCTTTAATTACTTCGTCAACATCGGTTTTTCCAGAGACTGGTATCGCTATCCCCTGATCCTCTCCTTGATCTTCCTGCTTGCAGTCGCCACAGTCGGCTATCTGTTCACCTGTGATGCAGGCACAGAAGTGCTGGGGGTTACGGTTTTACTCTGGCTGGGATATTTCTATACTCATCTGGGCATTTCCTTTTTACTAGCCGCTGCTTTGGCTACACCAGGCTGTGAGGAGCGGGCAATACTAGAATTAGTCGGTAAAATTACCCACAGGGAATCGAAAGAGCACCTCTGCCCCGTCAGTATTCTCTCGGTAATCGATCAATGGGAAAAGCGCCGATCTCTCGAAACAGAGTAGTATCCGGGTAATGGCCTTGAAAGCACCGGTACCACAGAATTTGAATGGCACCGCATTGGAAAATGATCTCTGGTTTTCGTGTCAACCTTTAATGGGTCACAGGCACATAATGATTCGATGCTTAAAACGAATTGCCCTCTCCCTGGGATTACTACTCGGATCCATAACGTTTATTGTGTGGTTTCTGTGGATTTCCTCCGCGCAAGAGCCAACTTATATTTTTTATGAAGCCTGGGGCGAAGCGGGAAGCAACCCCGGCCAATTTCGAGACCCCACCGGCATTGCTGTGACCGCAGATGAAGTTTTTGTCAGCGATGCCCGCAATAGTCGCATCCAGGTATTCGATCACCACGGTCGCTTTAAACACCAGATTACAGGTCGCGGCCTGCCAGCGGCTGAACTGGGGCGACCCATGAACCTCGATATACACCGTGGCGAACTCTATGCAGCCGACTACTGGAATGACTGCATTCAGGTTTATGCACTGGATGGGACACACCGCCGCAATATCGGTACGAATGGTAGTGAACCGGGACAATTTAACTCTCCCGGTGGTGTAGCCGTCGACGTTCGGGGCGAAATCTATGTGGCGGATTTCTACAACCAGCGAATTCAACACCTGAATGCGGACGGTCAATTTATTGAGCAATGGGGAATCACTGGGACCGTGGGCTTCGGAAGCGGTGAGTTCAACTACCCTACGGATGTCGCTATCGGCCTCGATGGACAGATTATTGTCGGGGATGGCTACAACGATCGGATTCAGGTATTCGATTCAGCAGGCAGCTTTGTCAACAAGTGGGGTGGCCCGCTGGCCATGAACATTTTTGGTCCGTTTCCGGGTTGGTTCGCGACCGTAACTTCAGTCGCAGTCGGTCCACAAGGTAATGTGTTCGTTGCCGATTTTTACAACAACCGGGTGCAAAAATTTAGTGCCAAGGGTTTATTCCTTACCTCCTTTGGCGGCAGTGGAACTGGTCCTGGACAATTTTCTTACATCATGGCAGTGGCGGTGGCGCCCGATGGCACGGTGTTTGCGACCGACCTGGGTAATAACAGGGTGTTATCTTTTAGACCCGACCCTGAGAATAATTAGCCCCAGCTCTAGGCAATCTGAACAATCGTTATGAAATCTTCGTAAGCCCCGGAAAAATGGGCCTGGCATCACTTCATTTTCTTCCTTCGACGCCTCGTGAGCTATTTATGAAAGTACTATGCATTCAGTATATACCACAATCTATCTATGGATTTGAAGAATTCTTAAACGGTTGTATAAGCAAATAGGTGAGCTTGGTCGACTTCTCGTCCAGAAAGCCATTAATACCAATATCCATATCTGCATGTGACATTTTTGGTTGATCCAGATAGCTACCAAAGAGACGGTCCCAACCGGAAAAATTGAATCCAAAATTACTATTGTGCTCGATGCTGTCGGTGGAATGATGAACTCGATGCATGTCCGGCGTCACCAGAATTATTCGTAGGACGCGATCCACGCCCTCAGGCAATTTGAGGTTGCTGTGATTGAACATGGCAGTGACGTTTAGAACCACTTCTGCAATCAGAATCGCGGCAGCAGAAGCGCCCAACACAATTACCAGCGCAATCTTGATGGCGGCTGATATCAAGATGGAGAAGGGATGAAATCGGCTACCGGTGGTGAGGTCATAATCCACATCCGTGTGATGCATGCGGTGAAACCGCCACAGCCATGGCACTACGTGAAACAAACGGTGCTGCCAGTAGATGGCGAGATCGAACAGCAGTAAAAAAATAAGGATGTTCAGCCAGGGAGCTACCGCTAACTGATTCAACAAGCCCCACTGCCGATCCTGTGCCAGCATTGCCGCCGCCACACCTGCTATGGGGAAGCTGATTCTAACCACCAGGGTATTGAGAGCACTGATGCTGAGATTGCTCAGCCATCTTTTTGGTTTGGAGTAAGCAGGTTTTCGTCGTGGGAACAAAACCTCGGCGACGGCCAGAAGCAGGAACATTCCCAAAAATATTGCGAGTCTAATGCTGGATTCTGAGTCGGCAATCAAGTTATTCATGATTTATTATCAGGGAGCTTCCGATTACTCCTTAGCCCCAGTCCAGGTATTTGAACAATTTTGGAACAGCCATCAACACCGCACCGGTGACGATCATGCCGGGGTTGGTAGTAACCGCATAGGGAAATACCATCAGTCCAATTCCAGAGTAGTAGGCGATCTTGTGTTTCTGCTTTTTGCCGTAAAGAAAATACCCCAGGCCGATAGAGCTAAATACCACGGTGGTCAGCAAATATGATGTCTCGAACATTCCGGTACCATCAACCTGGAAATCCAGGCAGCAGGTTTTGAAGAATTCATAGTAGCAACAATACCCCGCCGCCGCTTCAAATGGCTTTTACTATGGTCAATTTATTGCTAATGTCTTGAAAAAGAGATACCAAAGATCATTGGGCTCGAGGAGAACAATAATGCGCTTTCACACCCCCCTGTCGATGTGTGTGGTATTGAGCTTTACGCTCTGCATACCACTGGCTTCTGCCCAGATCACCCCCGAAGAAATCTCCACTGAAACCATGCCCGAGCCCGGAACCAACTGGTTTATCTCCAAGACGAGCAATGGCGGCTATATATTCGATGCCAGCACCGGTGAAATGCAGGGAATGTTGTCGCTCTCGCGCCGGACCCCTGCCGTCACCATGTGGAACCCGCGCCGGGAGTTTTATGCCGCCGAGTCCTACATCTCCCGTGGCGTTCATGGCGAGCGTACGGACATCGTTGCTATCTACGATTTTGACAATCTGAGGCCTGTGGCTGAGGTCGTCATCCCCAATCATATGGCACGGCTTTCGGTACGTAATCATATGGGCTTGATGAATAACGGGCGCCATCTGGCGGTGCATAATATGAATCCTGGGCACTCGGTTTCTATTGTGGACGTCCAGGATCGTGTCTTTATCTATGAAGTCTCAACCCCGGGCTGCGCCGTGATCATGCCGGTGGCGGAGAGTGACTTCCTGCAGGTCTGTGGCGATGGCACCCTGCAATTGATTCAGCTCGACCTCAGCGGCTTCGAACAGAATCGGGTTCGCAGCGAGGTGTTTTTTAACGTGATAGACGATGCGGTGTATGACCGCACCACCCGTTCCGCCGATGGCTGGTTTTTAGTGACTCACGCAGGCACCATTTATGAAGCCAGCACCTCGGGAGCCATTATTAATATTAGCGATGGCTGGAGTTTGTTGCCCGCAGATGAAGAAGGCTGGCGCCCTGGCGGTGGCGAGTTCATTAGCGCCCACCGGCAACTTGGCCTTCTCTTTGTCGCCATGCACGAGGGTGAGGTTGATACCCATCATGAGCCGGGCACAGAGATTTGGGTATTCGATGTGGATACTAGGCGTCGTATCTATCGCATCGAGCTGGAGACTCCGGTGAACAGCCTGATGGTGACCCAGGAAGACAAACCCAAGTTGATCGTTGCCGACAAGGATGGCGGCACCCATGTCTATGATGCGCTGACCTTCGTCCATGAGCGCACGATTGAGACACCGGGCGCCTCGATGTTCGAGGATTTCTAGCCGATGCTGGATCCAGTCATTCTCCGCATCATTTCAGTTGGCTTCGCGCTACTGTTTATCTTTGCTGCTGCGCACAAGTTCAACAATAAGCTCCAATTTCTCGGCATTCTCGAGGCGTACCAGATTCTCCCAGGCGCCATGCTCGGTCTCACCGTCAACGTGATTCCCGTGCTTGAGCTGATGCTGGGACTGGCATGGGCATTGACCGCCCTGCTGTTAATACAGATAACATTGCTGCCCCTGATAAGTGCCATGCTCCTGATCACTTACGCGATGGCTATCGCCATTAACCTGTTTCGTGGTCGCTCCTACATTGACTGTGGTTGTGGTTTTTCATCAATAGCCGGATCGACTCGCAGCGAATCGAATTCTGGCGGCATTCAACAACTGTCGAAGGCGTTGGTAATGCGCAACTGTGTGTTGAGTGTCGTGGCACTGTTAGCTGCAGCTTCCCCCTCGTCACGTGAATTAGGATTCATGGATTTCCTGAGTCTGGTAATGGCGAGTTTTACACTAATATTGTTATATGGTGCTTTCAATCAGTTGCTGGTAAATCGCAATATCATCGGCGCCTGGTTAAACTCGCCAGGGAGCAACTCACATGGTTGAAGCCCTGGTAATTTCCAACATCATCCTATGGATAGTTGTGATCGTTCTCGCCCTGCTCGTATTTGCCCTCACGCGACAGGTCGGTATCCTGTTCGAACGAGTAGCGCCGGCCGGTGCCTTAATGCCCACATCCGGGCCCAAGGTCGGCGAACTCACTACAGAACTTGCGCTCAGCACCATAGCGGGTAAGCCCTTGCACATTGGTGGCAGCAATGAATCCGGTCTTGCTTCCTTTATATTGTTTATCTCTCCCACCTGCCCGGTGTGTAAATCTCTGGTGCCTACCGCCAAGGCCCTGGTCAACTCGGAGAAAAATCGCATGCAGCTTATTTTCGCCAGTGACGGCGATGAGCTTGAAAAACACAAGTCCTATGCCCGAGACCTGGGGCTGGATGACTATCCCTATGTGCTGTCCGAGGCGCTGGGCCGGACCTTCGAGGTGAGCAAACTGCCTTTCGCAGTTTTAATTGCCAGTGACGGCACGCTCAGAGGCAAGGGCCTGGTGAATACACGGGAACACATGGAGAGCCTGATCGAGTCGATGGATACCGGCATTACCACCGTGCAGGAATATGTCAATAATTCACACGCAGACACAGCCAGTTCAGAATTCGAGGCTTCAGCAATGGAAGAAACATCATGAATATCGAACGCATAATAGACCGCGGCTACTACTGGATCGATGAGAATGCGCGCAAGACCAGCCTGGCCTTGGCACGCAGGCTGTCGCGCCGACATTTCCTCTCACGGCTGGGCATGATCATCGCCGGTGCGGCGGCATTTCCCTTATTGCCCGTGGCGCGATCCTTCGCCCAGAGCTCGGTAGAGGAAGTGGGCGACCCCCAGAGCTGTGAATACTGGCGTTACTGCGCGATGAGCGGAACCCTGTGTTCCTGCTGCGGTGGTTCTTATTCTTCCTGTCCACCTGGCGCCGAGCCTTCACCAATTACCTGGGTGGGTACCTGCCGTAATCCCGTAGATAACCGTAACTACTTGATGTCTTATAACGATTGCTGCGGCAAGTCAGTGTGTTCCCGCTGTAGTTGCCACAATACCGAGGGCGACAAGCCGGTGTATTTTAATAGCAACAGCAGCACCGTGCTGTGGTGTTTCGGCACCGAGAACACCAGCTATCACTGCACCGTGTCCCTGGTACTGGGCACGACGGACGAATGAACTCGGGTGCGGCAGTGACCGCTGCCAACATATTATTCCCCCCGAAGTACCGACAGCTTAAACCATACCTGTTGGTACCGGTCTTGTTGCTATTTTTGATAGCCAGCAATCTTGCTTCAGCCGCCAGTCCACGTATCAACTACCTGCTTTACTGTAGCGGTTGCCATCGTCCCGGCGGCGAAGGCAAACCACCCCATGTACCCACCCTGCATCATGAGCTGGGTAGGATGTTATCGGTGCCGCAGATGCGAGCTTACCTGGTGCGCATACCGGGTGCGACCCAGGCCCCCATTAACGATACCGAACTGACTGGAGTAATAAACTGGGTGCTGGAAGAGTTTAATGCCGATACCTTGCCCGAGGGTTTCGAATATTTGAGCGTCGAAGAAGTCACTGCGGCGCGGAAGAAACTATTGGCAGATCCGCTCAAGTATCGAACGCGATACTGGAAGGCTTATCCGAACTAATCTCCGGAAACAGACTGGGTACTTAGTATCCTGTCCCTATTTCTTTGTCCTGCTGTTTCAATAATAATGGGAATGTTCAGCACGCACTTAATCCGTGGAAATGCCATGAATAGTTATTTTTTTACCCGAAGTCAGCGATTGCCACTTACAGCTATGTTTGCCCTATTGCTTATTGCAGCGCCTGCACAAGCGCAAACCCTAATGCTTCGCCAACCCGCCTTAAGCGAGTCTCACCTGGCTTTTGTTTATGGCGGCGATATATGGATCGCTGACACCAATGGCGAGAATCCTCGCAGGTTGACTTCTCACCCTGCGACAGAGTCCAATCCGAAATTTTCTCCCGACGGCGAGTGGCTGGCTTTTTCTGCCGCCTATGAGAACAACACCGATGTCTATGTGATCTCGGTTGATGGTGGCCAGGCCAGGCGTCTTACCTGGCATCCCCAGGCGGACACTGTGAATGGCTGGAGCAATGATGGCAGAAATATATTATTTGCCTCGGCGAGAGCAATTCGAAACGGACGCAGCAATCAGCTTTATCACGTCGCCCTGGAAGGCGGGTTTCCAGAAAAACTGATGGATGCGGTTGCAGTAGAGGGGGCATGGGCGCCGGATGGCAGACGCATTGCTTATCGGCCTCACTGGGCCGCCCATGCCGGCAGCAGCGGCTGGCGCCTGCACCGTGGCGGGGCAACGCCGCCGATCTGGATCATCGATACGCAGACCCAGGAAGTAGAAAAAATTCCCCATCCCCGTGCCAGCGAGACCAACCCGATGTGGCGATCTGACATGGTGTATTTTGTTTCTGATCGAGACAATAACGCCGCTAATCTATTTGCCTATGACACCGTCAATAAATCGATTACCCAACTCACCGAAGAAACACAATGGGACATCAGAGCAGCTGACATTCATAACGACAGAATAATTTACGAGGTAGGCGGTCGCCTGAAGACCTATAATCTGAGCAACAATCGGATCGCCAATCTGCAGATTTCGATCAATCCCGATTCGCCGCAAACGCTTCCCGGCTGGAAGGATGCTAGCTCCACCATCCAGAACATCGAGCTTTCCCCGACTGCCCAGAGAGCACTGATAACCGCCAGAGGAGACGTCTTCACCGTACCCATCGATGCGGGCTCGACTCGCAATCTCACTGCCAGCGGAGGGGTGCGGGAGAATGGTGCCATCTGGTCTCCCATGGGTGACAAGATTGCCTACATCAGCGACGCGGGGTCGGTGCACAGTATAGTGGTCGTGGACCAAACCGGGCGTGGTGAAAAAGAAGTGTACGGTTTGGGAGAAACGGACTACTACTCATTACTGGCCTGGGGAAAAGCCGGCGAGAGGTTGATCTATGAAGACAATCATCTGCACCTGTTTTCCCTGAATCTGGCAAGCGGTGAACACACGCTGATTCGCACAGATATACGTCGCAATCCTACCGCTGTCTCGATTAGTCCCGATGGCAAATGGCTCGCGTATACGCGAAGCCTGGCAAATCACTTTAGTACAATCATGCTCTATGAATTTGCCAGTGAAACTTCCTTTCAACTCACCGATGGTCTGAGCCTGACCGGGTCACCAACCTTCAGCAGAGACGGGCAATACCTCTATTTCACCGCCTCCACCAACGCCGGCCCACTGCAGGTTGGACTGGATATGTCTACCCAGGAAAGACCCTTGCGCAATGCAATCTATGCGGCGGTCCTGGCCAGCGATGGCAGGTCACCACTGTTGCCAAAATCGGGTGATGAATCGCCAGCCGACGAGAACCCTGACGCCGACGAAGAGGATAACGAGACTCCCGTCACCAGAGTCGACCTGGATACCATCGAGCGACGCCTGGTTGCACTGCCGATTCCTGAGCGATATTACACAGATCTCAGTGTCGCCGAAGATGGCTCGCTATATTTCATGGAACGACGACAACCCGGTGTCAGCAACGATCTACCAACCAGCGAACGGCGGGCAATCCACCTGCTGAATCGATTCGACTTCGAAGACAAGGAAGTCAGTCAGGTAAAAGATGAGATCGCCAATTACATCATGAGCGGGGATGGGAAAACACTGCTTCTTATGGGACCGGAGCAGTCGTTGCTGACGGCAGACATCGCCGACGAAATCAAACCCGAAGCGCTAAACACCAGTGACCTGAAGATGTTCATCGACCCACGGCAGGAATGGCGGCAGATATTCGATGAGATCTGGCGCATGGAGAAACAGTTTTTCTATGCCGAAAACATGCACGGCCTGGACTGGCAAACGATCCGCGGTCGTTATGAGGTATTGCTGCCCTACGTCAGCACCCGGGAAGATCTCAATCTGTTGTTGGTTGAAATGATTGCGGAGCTGCAGGTGGGCCACAACCGCATCGCCGGTGGTGATATCCACCGGGAAACTCCCGTCGCTATAGGTCTGTTGGGTGCGGATTTGTCAGTGCAGAACAATGCCTATCGTGTTGACAAGATCTACACCGGCGAGCAGTGGAATCCATTCCTGAAGGCGCCATTGGCAGCACCGGGCATCGGCATCGCCGTGGGCGACTATATCCTTGAAGTCAATGGCATAGGGCTGGATGCCGGCAGCAATATCTATGCCTTGCTGGCACAGACTGTCGGCAAGCAAGTTACGCTTCTGGTTAACGACAGGCCCGAGATCGATGGTGCTCACGAGATAGTCGTCGAGCCCGTGGCCAGCGAAAGGGCATTACGCCAATGGAGCTGGATCGAAGACAATCGTAAGTATGTGGAGGAGCAGACCGGTGGCAGAGTTGGCTATGTCTATCTCCCCGATACCGGCGCCAGTGGCTTTACCTTCTTCAATCGCATGTTTTTTTCCCAGATTGACAAGGAAGCGATGATAATCGATGAGCGCAGAAACGGTGGTGGCCAGGCCGCCAACTATATAACGGACGTCTTAGGCCGGGGCTATCTCGGTAGCTGGAAAGACCGGGATGGCTTGATTTTCGATACCCCGGGCGGTGCGCTCTACGGCCCCAAGGTCATGTTGGTTGACCAGGATGCCGGCTCCGGTGGCGACTTTTTGCCCTATGCATTCAAGCACCAGAATATTGGCACCCTGATCGGGAAGACGACCTGGGGTGGCTTGATCGGAATCTCGGCGAATCCGGCTCTGATCGACGGCGGTTCCCTGGTGGTCCCTTTCTTTCGCTTCTTCTCGACCACAGGCGAATGGCGCATCGAGAACGAAGGCGTTTCACCGGATATTGAGATTGACCTCGAACCCGATGCGGTAAATCGCGGCGTCGATACGCAGCTCGATGCCGGTATAGCGGAAGTCATGCGGCAACTGGAAGACTACCAGGCCATAAAGCAGATTGAGGCACCCCCCCTGCCCACCGTACTGGGTCAATGAGCCTGGTGGAAGCGCCGGGCAGCCTTTAAAATTGCAGTGTGCGGCAATATGCGAGGATTGACTCCAACTACCCCCAGGGTCTACAGTGAAGCCTAATAAAATCAAGGGTATCTGCACATTTTGACCGTTCGGGTCATGGAATATGCAAGATAGTGCTTGCTACGACGATACTGTCGTTGGGTGTCGTTAGAAACCAGCACAAATCGAGGACACACCGTGAATAAATTCAAGCTGATCAGAAAATTCATTCTCCCCACCCTGTTACCCATTCTACTGCTACCTGGCCTTGTTGGCGCCGTCGATCGAATTGGCGACTTCTCGCTGCTGGATCAGGACGGCAAATTCCACAACATGAGCTGGTATGACGACCATGCAGCCATTGCCCTGCTGGTGCATACCCTCGACAGCGAGGCCACAGCCGCAGCGCTGCCAGTGTTCGAGGCACTCAAGGAGAAATACGACGCCGAAGGCATCGAATTTATGATGATTAACCCGATGGGATACTTGAACCGCGACGAAGTACAGAAGCAGCTCGCTATGCACCATACTGAAATCCCGGTACTGATGGATGATGCCCAGGTCATCTCCCAAGCCCTGGGTATCGACAAAACCGGCGAAGTGTTCCTCTACGACCCCAAGTCATTCACCGTTAAATACCGGGGGCCGGTGGCCGATTCGGAGCTGGCCATGCAGGAGTTGCTGGCCGGAAAAGAAGTCGGTACGCCAGTCGTTGCCACCATGGGTTCTGCCGTGAGCTACCCGACATCCCATCCCCTCTCCTACCAGCAAGACATCGCGCCTATCATCGCGGAGAACTGCGCCAGTTGTCACCGAGAGGGGGGTATCGCCCCGTTCGCCATGGACAGCCATGCCATGATTCAGGGCTGGTCGCCAATGATCAGGGAAGTACTGATGACGAAACACATGCCACCGGGCCAAATCGATGGCCATGTTGGCGACTTTATTAACGATCGATTACTCAGCGAAGCCGAAGTGCAGAAAATCATTCAATGGGTTGAAGCCGGTGCAGTGAGCGATGGCGACACCGACCCGCTGGCCGCACTGAGCTGGCCGGAAAGTAAATGGGCATTCGGTGAGCCAGATGTCATTCTCGAGGTGCCGGAGCAGCATGTTCCGGCCACCGGTGTTCTGGATTATCGCTATATTAATGTGGCCATCGACCTCGATGGCCAGGATCGCTGGCTACGTGGCAGTCAGTATCTTCCTGGGGACCGGACGGTGTTGCACCACACCGTGAATAATCTGCGAGACCCGGGCCAAGTGGGACGACGAGGCGGCCCCAATCAAGCCAACATCACCGCGTATATACCCGGTGTCACACCAAAGATGGCGCCACCGAATACCGGTGGATTATTGAAGGATGGATCCGTGCTTCGATTGAACATGCACTACACCACCAATGGTAAGGAATCCATCGACCGGGGTGAAATCGGACTGTGGTTTTACCCGGAAGATGAGGTGCCGACCGAAAGAATGTCCGGTCGCTGTGCCTGTATTTTCACCGCCGACTGGACCAACATACCGCCTTATGATCCAAATTTCGTGCAGACGCAGACTATCACCATCGCTGAGGATGCCCATATTCACAGCATGCTGCCCCATATGCATTTCCGTGGTAAGAGCATGCGCTTCGTCGCCGAGTATCCGGATGGGACTTCCGAGGAATTGATTAACATCGCCAATTATAATTACAACTGGCAGTTGACCTACACCTATGAGGAGCCGAAGTTTGTGCCTGCTGGTACCAAGATCACTGCGATAGGCGCCTTCGACAATTCAGAGCAGAATCCGGCCAATCCCGACCCATCACGTTCCGTACCCTGGGGACAGCAGAGCTGGGACGAGATGTTTTTCGGTTCCGTGCGTTGGAAGAATGTGGATCAGAGCCGCAACTAGAATTTAGTAGGGACAGAGGGATATGTTTGTTCACTCCGTCCCTGGGGTGTCCCCACAAAATATCGAGTTAACTCAAAAAGATTGGAAAAAAGATCCAGTGTTTCTTGCTGGGCCTGGGTAAATGTGTGCGCAGATTGTCCGCTAATCTGAGACATGTAGTCCCCTTGCGCACGCCCATATATCCTTCCCTTTAGCCAGCGCTGCGGAACTCGCTTCGCTCAGACAGTCCTCGCTCAACCTGTCTAAAGGGAAGGATATAGACATGGCCTGATTGTGCGCAAGGGGACTACATGTCTCAGATTCGCTTGATTCAATGAAAGCTGGTAATCCATAGACTTTAATATAGTTTACGACCACATAGCTCAGATCTACACTGAACATAGACAATGGGACGAATATTATGAAAAGAACAATCCTGGTGACCGCGCTGGCTGCGGTGAGTATCGCCGTAATTGGTCTGGCGGGTGCGCAGCAGCGCCCGAGCATGACGCCCGAGCAATTGCAGCGGGTACAGATTAGGCCAGTCCCTGGCAAAGATGGTCTCTATGTAATCCCCGGCTTCGATGGCAATATGTCTGGTGGCAGTATCGCGGTGCTGGTCACCGGTGAGGGTGTCATTATTGTCGACAATAAGTTCTCCGATAGTTTTGCAGACATCGTGCGGCAGGTCGCGAGCGTGACTTCTGAACCGATTCGCTATGTATTGAATACCCACCATCATTTCGATCATGCCGGCAGTAATGCGAATTTTATCCCTACCGCCCAGGTTATCGGTCATGAGAATGCCCGTGCCAATATGCTCAAGAATAATGGGACCAGTGCCCCGCCGTCTGGGGCCCCACCGATGACCTTCTCGCAACGCACCAGTGTCTACCTAGGCGGCGCCGAGGTGCAGGCCCACCATTTCGGGCGCGGCCACACCGGTGGTGACGCGGTAATTTATTTTCCACAACAGCGCACGGTGCACACAGGCGATCTTTTCATCTGGGGTGATCGCATGGATGGATCTACGCTGGCGCCGTTTATCGACTATGACAATGGCGGTAGCGCAGCCGATTGGACTGCCACCCTGGATGGCGTGCTGACACTGGACTTCGACACCGTCATCCCCGGCCACGGACCCCTGCTGACGAAAAACGAGATCAGAGAATTCAAGGACAAATTTGACAGATTGGTCATGCGCATAACGCGTCTCATAGAGTCAGGTGTCACCCGTAATGACATCGCCGACAGACTCAACATCGAGGACCTGAACTGGCCGCTGGCGCCGGATCGTATCCAGGCAATCTTCGATGAACTTGCGGAGTAATCCAGCTGTGCTAAGCGATAACAAATATGGAGAATTTGAATGAACAGTTGGCAAATTGGCGAGGTGAAGATTAGCTGTATCGTAGAAACTATTTTACCTGTTGCCTACTACGAAAAGTATCCGTTCATGCGCGAGGCGACACCGCAGGCGCTGCAGGAAATTCCCTGGTTGTATCCCAATTTCGTCAGCCCGGAAGGCGTGCTTCAACTCTCCATACACGCACTGCTGGTGGAAGCGCCGGGTCTGCGCCTGTTGGTAGATACCTGCATCGGTAATGATAAGCCGCGCAAGATTACAGGCAACGAAAGTTTACACACCGAGTTCTTGCAATATTTGAAAGCGACAGGCTGTCCCCGCGAGACTATCGATATTGTGGTGTGCACCCATCTGCATGTCGATCACGTTGGCTGGAACACCATGAAGGACGGAGACCAATGGGTGCCAACATTTCCCAACGCACGTTATTTGATTGGTCGGCGCGAGTATGAATACTGGTCGGCGGATACCAGCGAGGATCAGGTGCCTGTAATGCAGGACTCGGTGACGCCGATATTTGATTCTGGTTTGGCCGATCTGGTCGAATCCGAGCATATCGTTTCACCCCATATTCGATTGTTTCCAACTCCCGGCCACACCCCCGGGCACGTCAGCGTGATGATCGAGTCCGAAGGCGAGACGGCGATGATTACCGGCGATACCATGCACCACCCCTGCCAGATTGCCAGGCCAGATTGGAGCGTGACTTTCGATGAGGATCAGGCTGCTGCAGCCAGTTGTCGCAAGAGCCTTCTGGAGGACGTTGCGGATTCCTCGGTACTGGTAATTGGAACCCACTTCGCTTCTCCCACTGCAGGGAAAATTATCAGGGATGGCGATACTTACAAGTTTGTAAGTTAGTTCTAACTAGTCTCGCCTACACGCACGATCAATCCCCACCGGCTGTGCAGATGGAGACCTGACCCCAGGGATTCTGTATAGTGACTTCTGCCACTACCCTTGAGAACTGGATACGCCATGACCGACGCCGTCGATACAGCACAAGCAAGCGCAGCCCCACGCAAGGAATTGACCGTCAGGGTGGTGATACTCGGTCTCCTGCTCGCAGTCGTCATGGGCGCCGCCAATGTCTACGTGGGACTCAGAGCTGGAATGACGGTGTCGGCCTCTATCCCGGCTGCAGTTATGGCGATGTTGTTATTCAAAATGCTTTTCAAAGACTCTACTATATTGGAAGCGAACCAGGTGCAAACCTGTGCTTCCGCGGGGGAGTCCCTGGCCGCGGGCATCATCTTCACCATGCCGGCGATGATTCTAATCGGCTTCTGGGATTCCTTCGATTTCTGGTCGGTGACAATCATCGCCCTCACCGGTGGCCTGCTCGGCATCCTCTTCATGATTCCCATGCGCAAGGTGTTTATTCTGAATAATGATGAACTGGCCTATCCGGAAGGTGTCGCTTGTGCCGCCGTACTGAAAGCCGGAGAGGAACAGGGTAATACAGGCGCGGGTCGTAACCTGCTTTTGGGCGGCCTGCTGGGCGGTGCGGTTGCGATCTCGGCAAAGCTGTTTGGCGCAATTACCGGCACCCTGGAAGCTGCGGCGGCAGTCGGCTCACGAATTTTTTACTTCGGTGGCGATCTCTCACCGATGTTGATTGCCATCGGCTTTATCGTTCGACTCAATGTTGCCGTCCTGATTTTTATTGGTGGGGCGATTTCCTGGCTCATCGGTATTCCCCTGCTCGGTGGGGCCGAGCAGTTTCCCGTTGCCCTCGATGGTGCCTATGAATTGTGGAGTACAAAAATTCGCTATGTGGGCGTCGGCGCCATGGTGGTGGGTGGTTTTAGCTCGCTTTACTCTGTCAGGCTTGGGCTGGTCGCAGCAGTCAAGGAACTCGGCAAAAACCTGAGCGGCGGCAGATTACTGGAGCACGATACCGAAAGAGACATATCGACCACGGCTATTATCGGTCTGGGTGCTGCCTGCATCGTGGTACTGGCCTTCGTCAACTATCGATTCACCGGCGGGATTGGCATTACCCTGCTTTCTACGGCAGTCATGGTGGTCATGGGCTTCTTCTTCACCGCCGTGGCGAGCTACATCGTTGGACTGGTGGGTAATTCCAACAGTCCGGTATCAGGAATGACAATCACCGCCGTCCTGGTTGCAGGCGGACTATTGTGGTTGTTTAACTATTCCGGCATGGAAGCCATGGTGGCGACGCTCGGCATTGCCGCTATTGTCTGCTGCGTTGCTGCTACTGCAGGTGACGTCTGCAATGACCTGAAGACCGGCTCCCTGGTCGGTGCGGCGCCGTTCAGACAACAGATGATGCAAATAGCCGGCGTCTGTGTCGCTGCCTTTATCATGTCGCCGGTGTTAAATCTGCTGCATAACAATATTCCCGGTGGCATTGGTGGCCGCGAGTTGTCCGCTCCCCAGGCCAGTCTGTTTGCATCACTGGCACGTGGATTTTCCGGCGAGGGTACATTGCCCTGGGATCTTATCGGCGTGGGTGCCGTGGTGGGCCTGATAATCCTCGGCATCGACCGCTACTTACGCTTGCGGGAAAGCAATTTCCGGGCGCATTTAATGCCCATCGCAGTAGGCATGTATCTGCCATTCGGCCTGGCGACTCCGATCCTTATCGGCGGCCTGATAGCGCACTATTATTCCAAGGGCACACCCGCTGCCGAGCACGATCGTGTATTGCACCGGGGTGTACTGTTCTCCTCGGGTGTGATCGCGGGAGAGGCCCTGATGTCCGTCGGCCTCGCCTGTGCTACGGCACTGGGATTCCAGTCACTCGACCTGGGTTTGTCGCCGGGGTTGGTTACGGCGCTTTCATTCCTTGCCGCCGTAGCAGTGGTGCTCTGTTTTGTCAGGCTCACTCGCCCACAAAATATTTGAATACGTGAATGAGCAATAGCGCAGAGATATCCCGCTACTCTCCCGCCGAAGAAAGCCTTAACGTCACCTCCCACGCCATCGGTTTGGTGCTGAGCATAGGCGCTCTGGTGGCGCTGCTAAGGCACACCATCCCAATGGACGATGCCAGGCTTGCTATTAGCTTCTGCGTCTTCGGCTTAAGCCTAATATTTCTCTATGCTACTTCGACGGCGTATCACGGCAGCAAAAATCAAGCGCGGCGCGGCAGGCTTCGAATTCTCGATCATGTCAGTATCTATATTTTGATTGCAGGGACTTACACTCCGTTCACCTTGATTACCCTGCATGGCCCGACTGGCTGGATGATATTCGGCGCATCCTGGGGCATGGCCTTTACCGGGATTATTCTGAAGTTTTTCTTTACCGGGAAATACAGACTGTTATCGACACTGATGTATGTGTTCATGGGTTGGTTGATTGTTTTCGCCATCGGCCCCCTGATCGACAAACTCCCCCAGGCGGGATTGACCTGGTTAGTCGCCGGCGGTCTCGCCTATACCCTGGGCGCTGCGCTCTACAGCATCAAGAAGATTCGATTCAACCATGCGATCTTCCATGTATTCGTGCTGTTGGGTAGTAGCTGCCATTTTATGGCGGTGTATTTTTATATTGTTTGACTGCCTTAAGGCCGGAGTACTGATATCTGCTCGCTGTCAGTGCTTAAAAAAATCCCAAATCAGTTCACTGGCGGATATCTCCTGAGATTCCTCTCTGTCCCCGCTTGTTGACGTAACCCCAGGCCAGACGTGACCGCCGCCTTCCATTAAATACCATTCGGTTTCGGCCTCACAGTTTCTCCAGTAGTAGCGCACCACCTCACTATTTATACGTTGTGCAAGGGACTCCGTGTCGCACTCATTATGTACTGCCCATCTGCGCATGACTTCCATCATGGGCGGATCGAACCAGGGTTCGTCAAAACCTTCGATAGGTACGATGCGATCCGCATCTCCCTGAAACGAAAGCAGAGGACGTGGCCCGGCGCCACTGCACTCCTCGACGTTATAGTAGCGATAGGTTACTGGCGCGAATGACATAAATGGTGTGTGTAGCAGACAAGCGAGTGCGGAGACCATATCGCCGCCGGCCGACATGCCGGTGGCGAATAAGTCCTGAGTACAGTATTCATTTTTTACAGACTCGACCAGCTCTAGAATGAAATCTATATCATAGTCCCGCTCGCGCAAGTTTGCTTCCCAGGCGCCGTCCCAATAACTGGCCAGCCCATGATTTTGATCCGGATATTTTTTATTAGCATCCGGATATACCAGAATGATGCCTTCCCGATCCGCCAGCGGTGCGAATCCAGAGTATCTGAATTCCTTCTCTGCGGTACTACCGGCGCCATGAAAATCGAAAATCACATCGGCGCAAGAATCTTGCTCGAATCCCGCCGGCAACCTCAGCAAGTAATGGCGCTCAATTCCGATACCGGTTATCAAGCTGCGTGATTCGTATGGGCGACCGGGTCTATCTACACTGTCGCGCCTGCCTTCTATTTCGGATGGTGATGGGGGCACCGGGGCTTGGGAATTGCTAGCAGTACAAGCAGTCAGAGCGAAACTGCACAGCAATAGAACAAGCAATTTATAGCGATTGTCTTCTCGTTTCAGGGGTTCGCTGAAATTCATGGCTCTGGCTTCGTGGTTTTTGATTGTCGAATCTTACAATAATCGCAGACTACACCCAATCATCAACTGCACAGGCTCTCCAGCCCGCCAAAATTTCTGCGGTGCTCAAGTCTGCATCGATACCGCGAAGACGGCTACCGTGTATTTGGTCATTTCATCGATTACCGTCGCCGTCTGCATTGCAATTGGCTATAGCCAGACCTACACTCGATGCATAATCTCCAGACAACAGCATAGGTTGAAACCCCATGAAAATGGTAAAGTTTATCGCCACAACATTTACGACCCTGAGTATCTCAGCCTGTGCCGTATCTGCAGCCACTCAGGCCCTGATGGATGAATACGAACGCACGATCCCCAGCTGTGCCAGCGACCAGGACTGCGGGCCCAAATGGGCCGCCGCACGCACATGGGTGGTGCAGAATTCGGATTTTTCGATTCGCAGCGAGGGTGACTCGCGCATCATGGCCACCAGCAATATCATCTCCCAAAGTGGCATGGGGGTTACGGCGTACAGAGTTGCAGCCGACGCCGGTGGCTACCAGATAACGGTGACTGTTGAATGCTTCTCCGCCTATGGTTGCCCCAATTTATGGCAGGCCATGGTGGAATTTAATCAGGCCGTCAACACCGCGCAGCGTTAGCTTAAACCGATAGCAACCGAAGGCACAGATATTTCCTTAATGCGGTGCCCCTATACCTCTCCAAATTGGAAAAGCAATCGCGTACTAACAATTACTGGCTGGTTTTCCCAAATAGCAATGAAACTGGCAAAATGAAGGATTTGGGCACCTGACAGAAAGGCGTAAGTAGCTTAGTTATGGAATTCAAAGGCCTGCAAATGAATAGATACGTAATTCTGGAATATTCCCCCAATTTGACATAATGTTTTACGTCAAATTGATACTTACTTAAATGTTATGTGTTTCATAGCGTCGGTTTCTGGCCAATAGCCGCCGTCAGAGAAGTGGAACTAGATAAAAAAAGAATCAGCTTGCATGCCTTAAAAAGCAAACCGGCCTCGGTATACGAATCTAACATGGGTCACGAAATTATGGGAATAGAACGATCTTGAATACAGACTTGCCCATTAAGGGAGGATGCGCTTGCAGGAACATACGCTATACCTGCACTCAACTACCATTCTTAATGTTTCAGTGTCATTGCCGCGATTGTCAGCGTGCTGTGGGCGGTCTTTTTGCTGCCAATGTTTGGTTTGCTACGAGTGAAATTTCGTTCGATACGGAACCGACTAGTTACATTGTTAAAAGCGATACAGGCAACACTGTGCACCATGAATTCTGTTCCGAATGCGGTTCACCTGTAGGGATGCGGATTGAAGAGAAACCAGGTGCGAGAGGTCTACGAGCATCTACACTTGACGACCCTACATGACTCGAGCCAGATGCCGACATTTTTGTAAAGAATGCTTACCCCTGGTAAGTGTTCGATTCAGCACGGCCAAAGTACTCAGACGCGCCACCAACAGAGTTAATCGAACAACTTAGATTGAGGGTACTTACATAACACCAAACGATTGGATGTTCGCTATTGGCTGAAAACTGTCTTCAACTAAGGATAATGTAGAGAGTGAGACTGTACGTCGTCAGCCCATTTGGGACCACTGACACTAAATCCTAAGAGACA
>CAJXIY010000030.1 GCA_913054495.1 uncultured Gammaproteobacteria bacterium
CAGCGCTGGCTAAAGTGAAGGATATATGGCCGTGCGCAAGGGGACTAGGCAACTCAAATTCGCGGACAAACGACAGATAAGTTCAATCAGATCCAGCACGATTCACAGAATCTTTTTTAGTCTAATCTTTTTGGGAGAACTCGAATTTTGTGGGGATATCTCAGGCTTTGCTCAGCAAGTCTACCGATAAACGGTAGGATCATCGACTCCGGCACCATGGAATCCCTGCTTGCGAAACCGACAACTGTCACAGCGGCCGCAGGCCCTGCCCTCAGCATCTGCCTGATAGCAAGACACCGTCATTCCGTAATCGACGCCGAGCCTGATGCCGGTCTTGATTATTTCGGCCTTGTTCAGGTCTATTAAGGGTGTTTCCAGGGTGATGCTGCCGCCTTCGACACATATTTTCGTCGCCAAGTTGATCAGCTGCTGAAAGGCGGCGATGTATTCGGGGCGGCAGTCCGGATAGCCAGAGTAGTCCACCGCGTTGACACCGATGAAGATAGCCCGGGCCGCCAGTACTTCCGCCCAGGCCAGGGCGTAGGAGAGAAAAACCGTGTTGCGTGCCGGTACGTAGGTGACGGGAATGCCGTCTGCCGCCTCCTCTGGCATCGTGATGTCCACATCGGTGAGGGCCGAGCCACCCAGTTGCCCCATCTCGAGGATGATGACCTTGTGCTCCCCCACGCCCGCTGCGTCCACCACCTTCCGCGCCGCCAGCAATTCACTGACTGACCTCTGGCCGTAATCGAAGCTCACCGCATGACAGTCAAAACCCTGTTGCTGCGCGATTGCGAGGCAGGTGGCAGAATCCAGGCCGCCGGAAACCAGGACTACCGCCTTCTTGCTTGGCTTTGAATTTGTCATGGAGTTGCTTACTGCCTTGAGTGGTGTCGGGGCTTACCTGCCAGGTTCCAACCCCCATATGTATTTATGCAGCTGCAACTGCACCCTCACCCGCAGTGAATCCGCCAGCACCCACTCGGCAAGCTGAGCCGGTTGCAACTGATCGAAGGAGGGTGAGAACAGTATATCTTCCACTTTACTGTTCAGATCGTGCTGATCGATCCTGGCCTTCGACCACTCGTAGTCAGACCGGTCGCAGATGACAAATTTCACCTGGTCACTTCTCTTCAAAATCGAAATATTTTCATACAGATTCTTATCGGTTTCCATGGAGCCAGGTGTCTTTAAATCCAGCACCACGGACACGCGCTTGTCGACCTCATCGATCAACATCGCCCCGCTGGTTTCGAGAGACACCCTGTAGCCTTCATCACACAGCAATTTCATCAAGGCAATGCAGTTAGGCTGGGCCAGGGGTTCGCCACCGGTGATGGTCACATAGGGGCAGGAATACTCATCCACCTTGGACTTGATGGCTGCCAGTTCGATCAATTCACCCCCGGTGAACGCATACTCGGTATCGCAGTACTGACATCGCAGTGGGCAACCGGTAAGCCTGACAAACACCGTCGGCAGCCCCACGGTTCTGGCTTCACCTTGCAAGGAATGAAAGATCTCGGTGATTCTAAGTGTGGGTGACGATGTGGTAGCAGTGGACATTTTTTACGAATCGAATGGCTGGGAGGTCAGCAAGCCCGGGTTAAGGCTACGCCTAAGCAACTAGAATAGTTTGACCAACAGCAATCCTAATTGAGTGACAGCAGCCTGGTATCCGCCAGATTGGCGACACCGGTATTGGGAAATCTTCTTCTAATGTCGTTCAACAGTTGTTTGGCCTGGGAGATATTGCCCAATCCCTGATACGCCAGTGCCAAGCCATACATGGCATCCGGCAACTTCGGTGAGTCAGCATATTGGTTCAGAATAATTTCGTAGGACTCCCGCGCTTCATCGAATCGATCGAGATAAAGATAGGCCTGGCCTTTCCAATAATAGGCGTTGGTAACGAAGCGACCCTGAGTGTAGATACTCAAATACTGATCGAACTCGGCGATGGAGCGCTCGAAGTTGCTATTAATTACCGAGTCATAAGCCATCTGGTAAAGTTGCTGCTCGCTTAAAACCGCGGGCTCCAACGTGGCTCTGCCGCTCCTGGACAAAGGCGAGTTGGCGGTGGAATTACGGCGCGAATTGGCGAGGAAACTACCCGTATTGGCAGAATCTGTCGCGGCGGCAGTCGATGTTGGACCGCTGACAAGTGTTGAGTTCCCCGCTGTTACGCCAACTGACCCTGAATTCACCGGCGGCGTCAGCGCTGGTGTCGGATCGCTGGCAATCGGGTTGGTGGGCCTGGGAGGCGATGTGGTGGCCGCCGCCTCCAGCGAACTCAATCGGTCATCGATATTGGTATAACGACTGAGGGAGTCACGCTGCAACTTGCGTTGTTCGAAACCCATCTCTTCGATCAGCGCTCGCAGTGCCTGGACTTCAGTCTGCAGGTTGCGATTTTGATCCAGCAGCAATGACAGTGCATCGTTGTTCGAAGATGTGCCGCTCTGGGCGGGAGCTCTCGAGGCCAACTGGCCGGGAGTAAAGGCCTGGGATTCGACAACAGAAATCGAAACCTGCGCTAGGGCTAACGAGCCAGGAACAATGGTACCGAGGACGATTGTGTAAAGACCGATCAATAACTTATTCGTTGTAAGCAACAGCTTTGTTTTCACGATCCTAGTCCACCGACTTTCGCTACTGGATTTCGACGCGTCGATTGCGGCTGTAAGCCCGTTCGGTTTGACCATTTTGATCAGGCCTTTCCTCACCGTAGCTTACCACTTCGATCTGAGAACGAGACGCACCATTGACGATCAGGTAATTAAGAATACCGTTGGCACGACGCTCACCTAATGCCAGGTTGTATTCGCGAGTACCGCGTTCATCGGCATGCCCTTCCAGGCGGATGCGCTTGCCCGGATTAGCGGCAAGATCGCGGGCATGGTAAGTCAGGGTATCGCGGTCTTCGGACTTGAATTCGGCGATATCAAAATCGAAATAGAACACCGTCTGGCGCAGCGCATTCTGAGCTGCAATCTCATCCTGGGTCAATTGACCGCTATTGGAGCCGGGCGTGGTGGTAGCCGAGGTGGGGCCACTACTACTGGGAGCAGTCTCGCCACCCATGCTGTCTTCCTCCGGCTCACTCGTTGAGCTACAGGCCGCCACGGCAAATAGTGAAATGACCATGAAACCTACTTTTAGAAATTTGTTGCTTTGCTTACTCACTCTAAGTCCTCCGAAGACCTTCTATCGTTTATCTAAAATCAGCAGCTGGAATGCCCCTGAATACTCGCACTTATTCTGTCAATCGCTCGATAATTCAGGAGCTCCCTAATTCAGGAACGGAGACCAGGAAGGTTCCCGCACGTCACCCTGCGAGGATGGTAGCCGGAACTTCACTCGCCCGTCAATGGATACGGCATCTAACACGCCCCTGCCATTGAATTTTGTCGCATACATAATCATGCTGCCGTTGGGTGCAATACTGGGTGATTCATCCAAAGAGGTGTCGGTGAGGGTGATCACTCTCAGGGTTTCAATATTCAGAATCGCGATCTGGTAATTTGGATTCTGGCGGGTTTCCCGTCGCACATGCACCAGATTCACTCCATCGGGAAGAAAAGCCGCCTTCATACACTGAAAACAGTCATAGGTGAGTCGCTCTACGTCGAAGGCGCTGGCTCCCAGCTCGATCTGGTAAATCTGTGGTTGCCCGGTTCGATCCGACATAAAAACCACGGAACGGCCATCCTTACTCCAACTCGGCTCGGTATCGATAAGCGGATGATCGGTAATCTGCATCAGTTGATTGCTGGTCAGGTCCTGCACGTAGATATCGGGAGACCCGTCTTTGGATAGGACCATCGCCAGTTTGCTGCCGTCCGGGGACCACACCGGAGAGCTGTTGATATTCGGATAGTTGGTAATTTGCCGACGCTGACCGCTGGCGATGTTTTGAATGTAGATGCGTGGCAGACTGGTCTCGAAGGAGACATAGGCCACATCCAGCCCCGTCGGCGACCAACTCGGCGACATGATGGGTTCCTGTGACTCCAGCAAGATCTGTGCGCGCTGACCGTCATAATCTGCCTTCTCCAGGCGGAAATTGGTGAGCTGGGGACTAATATAGTCGGCGACCACATACAGTATCTGGGTGGTGAAGGCGCCCCGGGTCCCTGTCACCTGCTCAAATACTACGTTGCTGATGGCGTGGCCAATGTCTCTCAATTGCACCACGCTGCCGGTTAACACTTCGCCGGCGAGCTTCAATTCCCGATTGATATCGAAAAATTCGTATTGCACCCGCACCAGTTGACTGCCGGCGGCGCGGCTGATCTTTCCCACCAGCAGATAATCCTGGGCCAGCAGACGCCAGTCCCGGTAGAACACCTCCCGCTCCTCGCTGGGCATACTCAACATATTAGAGCGGGAAAGCGCCCGAAATTCACCGACTTGCTCGAGATCATTGAGCACTATCTGGCTCACGTCTTCGCTCAATACGCCACTGCCCTCCCAGGAAAAAGGCACGATGGCGATGGGTATGGGGTTGTCGACACCCTTGGTGATCTGAATGCTTAATTCGCCGTGGGCGGCGAATGAAGCCAGTCCCAGCAGGCAATAGGCCACGGCCACGAATGTTGTGCGTGTTTTCAAAACAATAAATCCTCGGGTTGGAAGATCAGTGACAGGGTCCTGAAGTTCCTGTTAAAGAGGTTAATCGGCAATGTCTGCAATTCTCTGAACGGTGCCGCTCGGTAAACCGCGTTTTCTGCGGAGCGGTCGAAGGCCGCATCGCCGCTGCTTTCGGTGATCGTCGCCGACACCAGTTCGCCGGTGGGCAACATCCGTATCTGCAAGATCGCCCGCATGCCATTTCTGGCGCTAGGCGGTCGTGACCAGGTTTCCTGTACCAGCTGCTGGATCAAGGCGGTGCCGCTCTGCACCAGCTCGAATTCCGTTATCGCCAATTCCTGGGCGGCTTGCTGACGTTGACGCTCCTGTTCCCTGGCCTCATCTATTTGCCGCAGCCTGGCCTGCTCCTCCTGCGCTCTGGTCTGTTCCTGGCGGACTCGCTCCGCCTCGAGTCGGGCTTGCCGCTCGGCGTCGGCCTGCTGCTGCTGCCGCAGGGCATCGACGTCGACTTGTCTCTGCCGCTCCTGCGCCTGCTGACGCGCCCGTTCCTCAGCTGCGGCACGCTCTCGTTCCAGCTCGCGTTCAGCCTCGGACTCCCGGGGCAGTTCCTCCTCCCGCGTCTGGCGCTGTTGATCGAGGCGCTCGAGGCGCTGTCGCTCCAGGTTCTGTGCATTGCGCACCTGGGGATTGACATCGATAAGTAGCGCCTTCACCACCGTCGGCTGCACCAGATTAAGCACCTGCGGTGCCCTGTTTGCCTGAAAATAAACCAGTGCCGTCAGCACCATACAATGAAAGCTGACGGCAGCAACGATAGATACCGGATAGCCGTTATAGATCACTACATTGTCTAGGGTGTTGTGCATATTTCCTGAAACCGAGTCCTGGCCATTACAGGCTGTTGAGCGGTTGCGTAATAAAACTGGGGTTGGAAACCCCGGCCTGATTCAGTGTGGTGATTAGGGTAATCATCGCTCCCCAGCTTGCTGAGCTGTCGCCTTCCACCAGCACCTGAATCCGCGGATTGGCACTCATGATGCGGCCGACCTGGTCGCCGAGGGTCTCCAGCGTCACCGGGCGCCTGTCATCACCGGTGGCGCCGACACTCAGGTAGTATTCTCCATTAGACGTAATCGACACCACCAGGGTTTCAATGTTCTGATCGATCGCCAGGGGCTCGTTGTTGGCCTCGGGCAATTCCACCTCGATGCCCTGGTTCAACAGTGGTGCCGTCACCATGAACACGATCAGCAAGACCAGCATCACATCGATATAGGGCACGACGTTGATCTCGGCCATGGGCTTATGCCGCTTGCGAACCTTCATTTCCACTGGTTGATCCTGCCTCTCTAGTTCTGTAGCTCTGCTGTCTTAGTCGCTGTGTATCTGCCGATGCAGGATGCTGGAGAACTCATCGCTGAAGGTAATATAGCTGCCGGTGATGCTATCCACGTTCGCCGAGTACTTATTATAGGCCACCACCGCAGGAATCGCGGCGAACAAGCCCATAGCCGTGGCGATGAGCGCCTCGGCGATGCCTGGCGCCACCACCTGTAATGTTGCCTGGGCCTGGTTCGCCAGGCCGATGAAGGAGTTCATGATGCCGATGACCGTACCGAACAGACCGATATATGGGCTGACTGAACCGACGGTGGCCAGAAAAGGCAGATGCTTCTCCAGCTTTTCTTCTTCCCTGGAATAAGCCACCCGCATCGCCCGTTGTGCGCCTTCCATGACCGCGTCTCTGTGCACCGAAACCTGCCGTCGCAGGCGCATGAATTCCTTAAAACCGGCACGAAATATATTCTCCATGCCGACTATCTGCATATTCTCCCTCTGCATCTCGGTGCCTTCTTTATAAAGCTGGCTTAAATCCATGCCGGACCAGAATCGGTGTTCGAAGTTTTGCACTCCCTTCTTTGCCGCCGACAACACCAGCCATCGCTGCGTGATCATGACCCAGGAAACTACGGATAGCAGCAGCAAGATCAGCATGACGAACTGCACCGCCGGACTGGCATTCAGAATCAGTTGCAGCGGACTCAATTCATTCACGTAGTTTTCTCCAAAATTTGCAGCTTAACGCAGTCCAGATTATCAGTTATGACAGCCCTTACCCGTAGATAATCCGTGGGCTCAGAGGAATATTCGGCCAAATAGTGAAATAGTTTGGATAATAAGCATCGAATTGTAACGTTGAGGGGATAAATAAGGGTATTAAACGGGTCAAACGTGGCCTAAATATGACAGGCTGGGGCGGTGCTTAAATAGGGACAGATTTATTTTCTAAAGCCTACCTCCTCCCAAATAAATCTGCCTCTGTTCTAGAAAATAAATCTGTCCCTATTTACCCTATTTACCAGCGTCTTCCTCGTCGATCGAACCCTGGCTAAACAGGTCCTGGTTGTGGGCGCTGGGTTTGATACCAAAGTGTCGGTAGGCATGTTGCGTGACCACCCGCCCCCGTGGTGTGCGCATGATAAATCCCTGTTGTATCAAATAAGGCTCCAGCACGTCTTCCACCGTATCCTTCTCCTCCGAGATTGCCGCCGCGATGCTGTCGAGACCCACCGGGCCGCCATCAAACTTCTCGATCATGGTCATCAACAGGCGCCTGTCCATGTGATCGAAGCCATTCTTGTCTATGCTTAACATATCTAATGCCATGCCGGCAGACTCCCGGTCAACCCTGCCATGCAATTTTACTTCGGAATAGTCCCGCACCCGTCGCAATAGCCTGTTGGCGATGCGGGGCGTACCCCGGGAGCGCTTCGCGATCTCCGCCGCACCCTCGCGGTTGCAATCGGTGCCGAGGATATCTGCCGAGCGGCTGACTATCTGGCTCAATTCACTCACCGAATAAAACTCCAGTCGCTGCGTGATGCCGAAACGATCGCGCAGGGGTGAGGTAAGCAGACCGGCCCGGGTGGTCGCCCCCACCAGGGTAAAAGGTGGCAGATCCAGCTTGATGGAACGCGCCGCCGGCCCCTCACCGATCATGATGTCCAACTGGTAATCCTCCATCGCCGGATACAGGATCTCTTCGATGGCGGGACTGAGCCGGTGAATCTCATCGATAAACAACACATCCCCGGCTTCGAGATTCGTCAGCATGGCAGCCAGATCACCGGCCTTTTCCAGCACCGGACCGGAGGTGGTTCGGATAGCAACCTGGAGTTCGTGGGCGATGATATAGGCCAGGGTGGTCTTGCCCAGGCCGGGGGGACCGAACACCAGGGTGTGATCCAGGGGTTCACCACGATTGCGAGCAGCGCTGATAAAAATATCCATCTGCTCCTTCACCACCTCCTGCCCCACGTAGTCCTTCAGGGTCAGCGGCCGAATCGCCCGATCCTGTGAATCTTCCGTGCCGGTGCCGGTGCCGGAGATGAGCCTTTCTTCTTCCATCGACATGTTAAGCCATGCTCTTCAGGGCAAGGCGTATTAATTCTTCGCTGTTGGCGACGCCCGGCTTGTCTTTTATCACCTGGGCGATCGCATGTGCCGCCTGCATCGGCTTGTAACCCAGGCTAACCAGGGCCGTTTCCGCATCCTTGGTGACCGCAGAAGCACCGGACCCCACCTCGCTGCCGGCACCGACAGTTGCAGTCACCTCCCATTCGGCGAGACGATCGCGCATTTCCACGATCAGGCGTTCGGCGGTCTTCTTGCCGATACCGGGCATGTTCACCAGCGTGGCTGCATCGTTATTACGCACCGTGCGCACGAACTCATCCACTTCCATGCCCGACAGAATCGCCAGCCCCAGCTTCGGCCCGACTCCATTCACCCTGATCAGCGCCCGGAACATCGCCTTGTCCTTGGCGTCATAAAATCCATACAGCAACTGGGCGTCTTCGCGCACCACAAAATGGGTGTGCAAAACCAGCTTCTGCCCAATCTCCGGCAATTGATACAGGGTGCTCAGCGGCACCTGAATCTCGTAGGTAATACCCCCCACTTCCAGGTGGATATCCGGTGGTATTTTCGCCACCAGAATGCCGCGTATCTGTCCTATCAAAACCTGATCCTTATTTAGCTACCAGCCTAAAAATAATCCAATTCCACGTCTATGGACACAAACGTAAGGTGGTTTGGTGACGACGGGCTGCGTACCACCGCCCTAAAAACTGCAGCAAAATCTACTACGATTACAGGCCATCCGTAGACCGAAGCTCTGTCACCGCAGTCGCCTGCGGGAAAATGATTTCGCCCCTGCCATGCGGATCAGACTCGCCTGGGTGTGCGCGTGACAGATGGCGACGGCCAAGGCGTCGGCCGCATCCTCCGCTATGTTATCACTTATGGACAGCAGCGCTTTAACCATGTGCTGCACCTGCGCCTTGTCGGCGGCGCCGTGGCCCACCACCGCCTGCTTCACCTTGCGCGCGGAATACTCCGCCAGCGGTAACTGGTTCGAAAGACAGGCGACCATGGCCGCACCCCGGGCATGACCCAGTTTCAATGCCGCCGAGGCATTGCGTCCCATGAAGACTTCTTCGACAGCAGATTGCTGGGGTGAGAATTGCTCGATGACCTTCACCAGTTCGGCGTGGATTATCTGTAGCCGCTGCGGAAAGTCTTGGGTTTGGGTACGGATACAACCGCAGCCCACATATTCCAGTTTATTGCCCACCGCGTTGATCAGGCCATACCCTGTGACGCGAGAACCAGGATCAATTCCCAGTATGATGGCCATGTGGTTTCCTCAAGAAGTGGCGACCGCAATCAAGGACGGCAGCCCCCGGCTAAGTCGCGTAAAGTTGGCTGGCAATCTGGTCTGAAATATTCGCATTAGAGTAAACATTCTGCACGTCATCCAGATCTTCCATTAACTCGATGAGCTTGAGCAGGGTTTCGGCGGCACGCAGGTCGAGATCCACTCCGGTTGCAGCCAGCATCGTCATTTCCGCAGCCTCGGCTTCCAGTTTATTTTCCCTCAATGCATCCTGCACTGCACCGAAAGTTTCCAAACTCGTCATCACATCGATGCTGCCATCTTCATTGTTGACGATATCGTCCGCGCCTGCATCCAGTGCCACCTCCATGATCGCTTCTTCGTCACTGCCGGCGACGAAATTGATAATGCCGGTCTTCTCGAATAGATAGGCCACCGAGCCATGGGTGCCGAGGCTACCCCCGAACTTGGTAAATGCATGCCGGACCTCGGCGACGGTGCGGTTCTTGTTATCCGTGAGGGTTTCCACCAACACCGCGACGCCACCGGGGCCATAGCCTTCGTATACCAGTTCTTCCAGGGAATCGCTCTCGGCGGTGCCGGCGCCACGGGCGATGGCCCGGTCCATGGTGTCGCGAGTCATGTTGGCGGCCAGCGCCTTATCCACCACGGCGCGCAGGCGTGGATTGTCCGCCACCGCGGCGCCACCCATCTTCGCAGCCACGGTGAGTTCACGAATCAACTTGGTGAAGACCTTGCCGCGCTTGGCATCCTGCCCGGCTTTCCTGTGTTTGATATTGGCCCATTTACTGTGACCTGCCATAACCCACTCCGATGGTTTTCCTGGATCGGTGTTCAAATCCAGGCACACCGATCTATTTTAACTTTGTTGCGGCGGTTCCCGTAGCCTGATATTTAATTCTCGCAACTGTGCATTCGAAACCGGGCTTGGTGCATCCGTGAGCGGACAGGCGGCGGACTGCGTCTTCGGAAAGGCGATGACTTCCCGGATAGAAGCGGCGCCGGTCATCAACATGATGAGGCGATCCAAACCGAAGGCTATACCACCATGGGGAGGACAGCCATAGCTTAGTGCACCGAGCAGAAACCCAAACTTCTCCTGGGCTTCATCCGGGCCAATTCCCAGCACCCGGAACACCGCCTGTTGCATCGCGCTCTTGTTGATACGGATAGAGCCCCCACCCAACTCGGTGCCGTTCAATACCAGGTCATAGGCCCGGGACAGGGCGTTGACCGAATCCTTGGCCAATGCCTCGGCGTCGCAGGCGGGTGCGGTGAACGGATGGTGCAGGGAGGTCAGGCTGCCATCGCTGGCGCGTTCGAACATGGGGAAGTCGATCACCCACAACGGTGCCCAACCCGGCTTCACCTGGCCGAGATCTTCCGCCACCTTGATCCGCAGCGCGCCCATGGCCTCGTTGACCACCTTGGCCTTGTCGGCGCCGAAGAAGATGATATCGCCGCTTTCAGCATTGAGCTTCTGCATCAGGGCGGAGATCACGTCGGCGGACATAAACTTCACTATGGGTGACTGCAGGCCCTCGACGCCGGCGTCGATGTCATTGACCTTGATCCAGGCTAGACCCCGAGCGCCGTAGATCGCTACGAAATCGGTATAGCCATCGATTAGCTTGCGACTGAGGCTGCCACCGCCAGGAACACGCAGGGCCACCACCCTACTGTCAGGATCCTTAGCCGGCGCGCTGAAAACCTTGAATTCCACCGCCTGCATCAACTCGGCAATATCCACCAGTTCCATGTCGATACGCAGGTCTGGCTTGTCGACGCCATAGTGTCGGATCGCCTCGGCGTGGGTGATGACGGGAAACTTGCCCAGTTCCACATCCAGGTGGGTCTTGAACACGTGTTGAATCATCGCTTCCATGACCGCCATGATCTGCTCCTCATCCATGAATGAGGTCTCCACGTCGATCTGGGTGAACTCAGGCTGGCGGTCGGCGCGTAAATCTTCGTCGCGGAAACACTTCGCAATCTGGTAGTAGCGGTCCATCCCTGCCGCCATCAGTATCTGCTTGAACAATTGCGGCGACTGCGGCAGGGCGAAGAAACTGCCTGGATGGGTTCGACTCGGCACCAGGTAATCCCGCGCGCCTTCCGGCGTTGCCTTCGTTAACAGAGGTGTCTCGATGTCCAGGAAACCATGGTCGTCGAGGAAGTTACGTACGGTATTGGTCACCTTGGATCTAAACCGCAGGCGCTCGATCATCTCCGGGCGACGCAGGTCGATGTAGCGATAGCGCAGGCGGATTTCTTCGCCGACGCTGCCGTGCTCGTCCAGTTGTATGGGCGGCGTCTCGGCCGCATTCAATACCACCAGCTCCTTGCCCAATACCTCGATCTTGCCGGTGGCCATGTCTGGGTTAATGGTGCCATCCGGGCGCAGACGCACCCTGCCTTTAACCTGGATCACGAATTCGTTGCGTACACCCTCGGCGATCGCAAAGCTCTCTACCGTATCGGGATCATAGACCACCTGAGTAATCCCCTCGCGGTCGCGAACATCGAGAAATATCACGCCGCCGTGATCGCGGCGTCTGTGCACCCAACCACAAAGGATCACGTCTTTGCCTTCAAACGATTCGTCTAGTTCTCCGCAATAATTGCTGCGCATATTCGTTTCCTGTTTAAGCTACGCTCATAAAACTCTGCCGGCACCGCTGCCAATCCCCGGTGCCCATCACGTCTAAACCCAGTTTAACTGGATCCCTGCTTAGATTTATCAGTCTTGTTGCTGGTCGATTTGGAATCCTGTTGGCTGGAGGACTTGCTTTCTGACTTCGATTTTCCGGTTTCTGCCGCCGCTTTATCGCCACCACCGGATTTCTTGCTGGTATCACCATCACTGCTGCCGCCATCGCTGGCTGCCGCTGCCTTAACCGAATCGGATTCAGCCAGTTGCTTCTTTTCGCCGGTCTTGAAATCGGTTTCATACCAGCCCTTGCCCTTGAGGCGGAAACTGGCTGCCGACACCAATTTCTTCAGTGCCGGCCGGTCACAAGCCGGGCAATCCTTCAGGGGATCGTCGCTCATCTTCTGCAGCGACTCCATCTTGTGTTCACAGAGCGTACATTGGTATTCGTAAATTGGCATTTGCTTCCTTATTTAACTGATTCGTTGCCTACATGGGGCGGATCCCACAAGCCGATTCCACCGGCCCGGCTGATAAAAACCGGCGATTATACCTTAAGGAGACTCTGATTAATTGCTTTTTACCACGCACACTTTCCTGGCTATTCAATTTTCCTGCTGGCTTCGATGTGATCGACGACGTCTCTTTTTACCCGAGATAACAGTTTAACGAGCACAAATTTTTGCAGGACTTTTTGATATCCATGAGTTGAACATTGCCTATTTTTCCGCTCACTCAAATTCGAAATATGCAAGTAAAGCCTGTCATAAATTTCATCATTTTTACTTATTTAAATTAATCTGTTCAATTTGTAGTAATTGCTTGCGAGCTCAAGGTGAATGATTTATAAATGTAGCCCCTGAGACGTTCGCTACCATAAAACTAGGGTAAAAAACCTTTATTGACGAATCCTCCACCGGATCAATCTTAACCCACTAGAGAAAAAAGAGACTGGGCATGGCCGTAAAAAAATCACCAAAAAAAGTTGCCGCAAAAAACCGGACAGGCAACGCCGCAAAAAGAAAAAATCCAGCGATTCAAAAGAAATACACCAAGACCGAAATTCTAAACGCGATAGCGCAAGCCACTTCCATTAGCAAGAAAGAAGTGTCTGCGGTTCTCGATGAGTTGAGTAATTTGATCGAAAGGCACATCAAGAAGCGTGCGGTGGGCGAATTCACCCTGCCGGGTTTGCTGAAGGTGAAATCTGTAGCACGCCCCGCTCGACCGGCGCGCAAAAACGTACCTAACCCGTTCAAGCCCGGCGAGTTAATGGATATTCCACGCAAGCCTGCCACCACCCGCGTCAAGGTGTTGCCCCTGAAGAAACTAAAGGAATTTGCGCTATAGTTAGCACCCCCTTGTTGAGATGTTGGCACTTAACAGACTTCGCCCAGGATCGAAACGCATAAACTAATATGGGCAGGTTCAGTTTGTGAGGATTTCCCCATCGCAATAAAGCACAATGCAAGGCAGCCGATGGCTGCCTTTCTTTGTATGAGACAAGCTTTTATCTAACAAACTTTTATCAAACCGCCCTTAATCGAACAACCTTTTATCTAAAAATCATGCGAGCCAGTAAATACCTAATTGCCACTCTCAAAGAAACCCCGGCCGATGCGGAAATAATCAGCCATCAGTTGATGTTGCGTGCAGGCATGATCCGCAAGTTGGCCAGCGGCCTTTACACCTGGCTACCCCTGGGGCTGCGGGTACTTCACAAAGTCAGCCAGATCGTGCGTGAGGAAATGGACAAGTCCGGGGCCATGGAGGTATCGATGCCGGTGGTGCAGCACGCGGGACTGTGGGAACAATCCGGGCGCTGGCAGACCATGGGGCCTGAATTACTACGCTTCAAGGACCGGCACGATCGGGATTTCTGCCTCGGCCCGACCCACGAAGAGGTGATTACGGATCTGATTCGTAACGAATACAGCAGCTACCGGCAATTGCCCGCCAATTTCTATCAGATCCAGACCAAGTTCCGGGATGAAAGAAGGCCTAGGTTTGGCGTGATGCGGGCACGGGAATTCATCATGAAAGACGCCTATTCGTTTCACGTCGACGACGCCTCATTAAACCAAACCTATGAGCTCATGCACCGGACCTACAGCAGCATCTTTACCCGCCTGGGGCTGAACTTTCGCGCCGTGATCGCCGATTCGGGCAGCATCGGCGGCAGCACCTCCCATGAGTTTCATGTGTTGGCCGATTCCGGAGAGGATGAAATAGTTTTCAGCAGCGAAGGTGACTACGCCGCCAATATTGAAATGGCAGAGGGCTTATTGCCACCCACAACTGCTGCAGGAACGGCGCCACCGGCACAGCTCACCATGGAAATCATCGACACCGGCGGCGCCCATTCCATCGACGAAGTGGCCAGGCAGATGCAGGTTGAAACCAGGGACATGATCAAGACTTTGATCGTGCACGGCGCTGATGAAGATGGCAATCGCAGCGACGAACTCATCGCGCTGCTGTTGCGCGGTGACCAGGAATTAAACGAAACCAAGGCGCAAAAAATTCCCGGCGTCGCCAGCCCCCTGGAATTTGCCAGCGATGAGCTGATCGAGCAAACCATAGCTTGCCTGCCAGGCAACTTGGGGCCGGTTGCACTGAAGATAAAAACCATCGCCGATCCCAGTGCCCGCGACATGAGCAATTTTGTCTGTGGCGCAAATCAAGCGGGCAAACACCTGCGCAATGCGAACTGGGATGCGCGCATAAGATTCGATGAGGTCGCGGATATAAGAAAAGTTCAGGAAGGCGATCTTAGTCCCGATGGCAGCGGCATCCTGGCCATCAAACGTGGCATCGAAGTGGGCCATATCTTCCAGCTCGGCAGAAAATACAGCGAGGCCTTCAAAGCCACGGTGCTCGACGATAATGGTAGAGCGGTAACCATGACGATGGGTTGTTATGGCATCGGCATAACCCGGATAGTGGCTGCGTGCATCGAACAGAGTCACGACCCCCAGGGTATTATCTGGCCAGACAATTTGGCGCCGTTCCACCTGGTGATCGTGGAGATCGATGCCCACAAATCCCCCCAGGTAAGCGAAGTCTCAGAAGCCATCTACGAGGCCATGGAGCAGGCCGGCATCGAAGTCCTACTCGACGACCGCGATCGGAAAACCAGCCCGGGGGTTAAGTTTGCCGATTCCGAGTTGATAGGAATCCCCCATCGCATCGTGGTATCACCGCGCCTGCTGGCGGACGGCGTGCTCGAATACAAGGCCCGCAAGCAGCCGGAAAAACAGCGTATAGACAAGACTGCCATGGCCGATTTTCTCATCGAGACGATCAAACCTGGCGATCGCTAGCGACTCCCAGCAGGCTAGCTTACTATGCGAAAGCCTGTTGGTACCGGGCAATCTGACGGCGCCAGTGACACCGCCTCAACTTCCGCCAGCGGCGGGCCTGCCTGCAGCCACGCCAACATCTGCCTGAGCGGGTCCTCACCGCCACAAATCAGCACCTCCACAGAACCGTCGCCGGCGTTTCGCACCCAGCCATTGAGACCTAATTTCTGAGCCTGGCGCCGGGTCTCCGCACGAAAGAATACGCCCTGTACCCTGCCCTCGACAAAGCCCCGGTAACATATTTTCGGATTCTTCATGCTCTGGTACCGTCCTCGGGACTCTCAGTATCCAAGTCAATCATATGCCGTATAATACCCGAAACCTTTTTGCTGCAAGTTCTCCATGGCTATTAACTTTGCGCCCCTGCAAACCATAAACAAATTTCGCACCGGTCTCAGGAATTTTCTGTGGCAGCAGGATATCGCCAGGGCGCCCTTCGCCAAACGTCTCCTCATTAGAAGCTGCCAGATTCTGATCGCCGTGATTCGGGACCTAGTACAGGGACAACTCTCGCTGCGCGCCATGAGCCTGGTGTTCACGACCCTGATTGGCCTGTTTCCCCTGCTCGCCCTCTCCTTCGCCATACTCAAGAGCCTCGGTGTGCACAACGCCCTGGAGCCGACCCTGCTCACGCTTCTGGAGCCTCTGGGCGATCGCAGCATCGAAGTCACCAGCCAGATTCTCGGCTACGTCGATGGCATCCAGGTACAGTTGATTGGCGTCACCAGTCTCGGCCTATTGCTCTATATCGTCCTCGACATGATGCGCAAGATCGAGTCTTCGTTTAATTACATCTGGGCAGTGAAGCAGGGCCGCTCCTGGTCCAGTCGTGTCAGCGAATATCTGCTGGCGGTGATCGTCAGCCCCATACTGCTTTTCCTGTCTATCAGCATTACCTCTTCGGTCAACACCAATTTCTTCGAGCGCTTCCTGGAAAACCTGAGCTTCGGCGGCCTGCTCATCGAGGCGATGGCAGTGATAATGCCCATTCTATTCATGTCGCTGGCCTTCGCCTTTGCCTACAGCTTCTTACCAAATACCCGGGTGCGATTCAGTTCCGCCTTACTCGGTGGCTTCGTAACAACCATCATCTGGAAACTGATGGGTTCGGTATTTCAGGGCATCTTCGTGGCCTCTGCCCGGGAATCGATTTACCTGGCGTTCGCCACCGCCATAGCGGTGATGTTCTTCGCATACATCGGCTGGCTGGTGGCCCTGATCGGCAGCAGCATCGCCTTCTATCACCAGAACCCCGCCAAGGCCCGGACCGGGCGGGAGCCGACGGTACAGAGCATCGCCCAGCAGGAACAGCTCAGCCTCACCCTGGCCAGTATTATCATTCGACGATTCCATGAGGGTAAGGCTGCGCTGACAGAATCCCAACTGGCTTTCGCCATCAGTAGCAACCCCATCGTCATCGAAGACTCACTGCTGGCGCTGGAACAAATTGGCTTGATCGGCAAAACTGCAGACGACCCGGCGCGCTATCAACCCGCCCGCTCTATCATCGACTGCGCCCTGGTAGATATCTGGCGTGAATTGCGGATGCGCAACTCATACTACATGGGCTCGCATATCGAATCAGATGAGGCGCAGTCCATCAGAAACTTTCAAAGCCAGGTCGACGCGGTCATCGATAAGGAGCTGAGCGAGCAGAAATTTATCGATGTCAGTCACTAGCAACTTGTGGAAAGGCTCAGACGCTGGAGAAAAACAGATGATGAAACTAAAGATTTATTACAATCCCGATTGCTCAAAGTGCAGGGCGACCCTGGCCCTGTTGGAAGAAAACGGGGTGAACCCTGAAATCATCTATTATCTGGAGACGCCACCGGATATTGAGGAACTAAAGACCTTGTTGAAACAGCTTGGCCTGGGCATTCGGGAAATTCTGAGGAAGAGCGAGGCAGAATACGAGACCCTGGGGCTCGACGATGACTCTCTCAGCGATGAAATTTTATTTGAATTTTTGTGCGCACACCCGCGGCTTATGCAGCGGCCCATCGTGGTGCGCGGAGAGCGGGCAATTCTGGGCCGACCCCCGGAAAACGTGCTGGCACTGATTGGAGAGCATTAACATGGCATTACCCTATATCCTGGTGCTGTACTACTCTCGCAGTGGCGCCACAGAAAAAATGGCGCAGTTGATCGGTCGCGGCGTCGAACAGTCAGAAACACTCGAGGCCAGAATCAGGACGGTGCCCACCGTCTCCCCGGACACCAGCGCCAGCACCGCAGAGATTCCGGATAGTGGTGCCGTCTACTGTAGCGAGGAAGACCTGAGAAATTGCGCGGGCCTGATCCTCGGCAGCCCCACCCGCTTTGGCAACATGGCCGCACACCTGAAATATTTCATCGATGGCACCGCCGGCATCTGGACCTCCGGCGCGCTGATCGACAAACCGTTTGCGGCATTCACCTCCACTTCTTCATTACACGGTGGCCAGGAAACCACCCTGCTAACCATGGCCATACCGCTGCTGCATCAGGGCATGATCTATTGCGGCATCCCCTATTCCGAGGCCGCCCTCAACGCCACCAGCGGAGGCGGCACCCCCTATGGCGCCAGCCATCACGCCGGACCCAAGGGGGATAATCCCATCAGTGAGCACGAGAGTGAACTCTGCGTTGCCCTCGGTAAACGCCTGGCGCGCATAGCCTACAAACTTGCGTAATAAGCACAGCATGGCGAGCCCAGCACCCGCATTACCGGAAAACTTAAGGCGCACCAGGCGGCTAGCCCTGTCTGCCTATTTCGGCCTGTTGCTGTATTTTTTCGCCAACACCGCCATCGTCACCCCAGGGTTTACCCTGGCGACCCCGGTGATCTGGCTGATACAAACCCTGCCCCTGTTAATCTTCCTCAAGGGGCTGCTGCAAAATAATCTAAGAACCTACGCCTGGATGTGTTTCGTGGTGCTGCTGTATTTTACCCACGGCGTCCTGCTGGCCTTCGATCCTCCGCGGCGTTGGCTGGGAGTGACCGAAGTATTGCTATGCGTAATCATGTTTGTGGCGATGATTTTGTATATCCGGCAATACCGGGAACACTTCAAGGTGGGCTTGTTCTCTTGAATCCCATGGCAGTGATTCGCTTCGAGGATTGGCTGTTGCGGCAGACCCAATGCTCTGATCGTTGACCCCTACAGTCCCAAGGTAGATTTAACAAACGGGATCGTTAGCTTGCGCTGTTCCTTGATCGAGCTTTCATCCAGCCGATCCAGGATTTGCATGAGGGCCACGAGGCTCCGCTCCGCCCTGGCGATGATGTAATCGGCGACGGCGTCGTGCAGTTCCATACCCCGATTTCCCGCCCGCAGCTGCAGCGCGATGCGTTTGTCGGTGTCATTCAACCCGGCAAGCCGAAACGTCAACCCCGATTGCAGGCGCGAAGCCAGATCCGGTAGTTTTATCTGCGATTCCTGGGGCGCACAATGGCTAGAGATAATGAGTTGGGTAGTGCCGGCCTGAATCTCATTGAAGGCGTTAAACAGAGCCGCTTCCCAGGCTTCATTCCCTGCCAGGCAGTCAAGATCATCCAGACACACCAAAGACAGGGTGTTAGCCCCCTGCAAAATAAGCGGCGCGAAATTCGCCAGCTCCTGGAGAGGCACATAGAGAGAGCGGTGACCGGCCGTCGTAAATCTATGACACATCGCCTGCAGCAGATGGGTGCGACCGGAAGAAGGGGCACCCCACAGATAAATAAATTGCTCGCCGACGCGGCTATCGGCGGCGGCACGGAGATAGCCTATGAGCTGCTGATTGGCAGGTGCTATCAAAAAGTTTTCGAAGGTCGCATCGTCATCGAGACTGACCCCGAGCAACAGCTGCCCAGGTCTGGATTCGAGGAGGGTGTTGGGTTTAGTTGCCTCCATTAATTATCGCGTCCACCGGTAGTGCAGAAATGCCTGCTCCACATCTAATGAACTCTCGATGGGCAATAGATCCCGATCCAGCGCAATCAATTCGAATAATTGCTGCGCATCGCCAAGCAAGCCCAAGTCGAGCTCCAGCCTTTCACCATCCAGGCCTGCCATGGTAACCCGCTCCACCAGACCCAAATTACCCACGTAGCCCAGCAAGGCCGAATAGGCAGTCAGGTTTTTGATTCCCTCTACGCGCAGGCGCACAATTTGCTGATTGGAGAACTCGGGAACGATGGCAAAAAATCCGGCCAGTTCGATGGTGATCCGATCCAGTGGTGCATACAGGTATGATTGCAGATCGTTGTCGACTATATCGAAGGTTTCCGCCTGTTGCTGAAATATAAACTGCCACAATCCCACCAGCTCGTTACTGGCGGTCACATACAGACGACCAGAGAGCACACTGTCTGCTCCGTAACGCGCACTGGCTTTGCCGATTACCTCCTCGTCCAGCGCCCAGAGGATATCCGCCGACAGATTCTGTCGGTCCTCAAAATCCAGCACCGGGAAAATTATGGGCAGCCCCCGCATCAGGGCAAAATCCTGCAGGATCTGGATGATCTCTGGATTGCCATCGGCGGTAAGCAAGCTACGCTCGCCGTCTTCGTTCTGCAGCACCATCCAGATCAACACGCTGGGGCGATTACTGTCCCACACCGGAATATTCGCGCCGGCCAATAATTCATCGATTAATTTTGCCGAAAAATCCACATCTATATAGCGTTGCTCGATGATGTCGGGCAGGCTCGCTGAGAAGCTGGCAGCTCCTGGTTCTGGCGCCGGCCCGGCACCAGTCGCCGCGGCAGCGCTTGCATCTACTGCTACGGAGACACTGTCGTAACGCATGGCTTCCACATAGTTCTGGGCATTATCCAGCGCTCGCACGACGGCAGGATGCTGCAGGGCATCGCGGTCGCCTGTCACCTTCACGATCACCGCCGTCAGTGCCTCGTGGAAGGCGCGCGTCCTCTCTGCATTGCTTTCATTGCTTACCTGTACCTGCTGGCTGTATAAGCCCGTGACTTGTAAGGCCGCGCTGAGTTGCAGGCCGAAGACGGCCGGCAGCACCAGCATCGACACCAACATAAATGCAGCCAACAAACTGAGTCCCAGGATGGATAGGTAAGACAGCGAATTTTTGAAATTAATCCCAATCATTGGCAACGATAATACTGTAATTTTCGATGTATGACCTAGCAGCCGCTTCTTGCTACTATTGGCGCCCTGGTTTTTATGTTGTTTGGACTCGTTGACCGTGTGTCAGGCAGATCTGCCTGCTGCGCGATCTTGCCGCCAAACAACGGGAAAAGCGCACCGCAGTCAAGGCCGCCAGTAATGACGTTGGACAAGGATTTAAACCCAGGTCTCTCCCGAAAAAGAGAATCCCTGAGCTATCGTGACGCCGGTGTGGATATCGATGCCGGCAACGCCCTGGTCGAAAAAATAAAATCCGTTAGCGCGAAGACGCTGCGGCCGGAGGTCCTGTCGAAGTTGGGCGGCTTCGGCGCCCTCTGCGAGATCCCGGAAAAATATCGACATCCGGTGTTGGTATCTGCCACCGATGGCGTCGGCACCAAGCTCGCCCTGGCCGTGAGCCTGAACCAGCACGACACTATCGGCATCGACCTGGTGGCGATGTGCGTCAACGATCTCATCGTCTGCGGTGCCGAACCGTTGTTCTTCCTGGATTACTACGCCACCGGCGCGCTCAATGTGGAAACCGCGAGCCGAGTCGTCGCCGGCATTGGTGCCGGCTGTGAACAGGCGGGCTGTGCCCTGATCGGCGGTGAGACCGCGGAGATGCCTGGCATGTATACAGGCGAAGATTACGATCTGGCTGGTTTCGCCGTGGGGGTAGTGGAAAAAGAAGATATTATCGACCCCCAACGGGTCGAGACCGGAGACTGCTTGATCGGACTGGCATCCTCCGGTCCCCACTCCAATGGCTACTCCCTGATCCGAAAAATCATCGAGGTGAACAATGCCGACCTGAACCAGTCCTTTGGCGACAGCAGCCTGGGCGCTACCTTGCTGACGCCGACAATTATCTATGTAAAAGCCATGCAGGGTCTCGCCGGTGTCGCCGACATCAAGGCGATTGCCCACATCACCGGCGGTGGTTTCACCGAAAACATACCCAGGGTATTGCCCGAAAGTACCCAGGCCGTCATCGATCTCGGCGCCTGGAACCGACCCCGAATCTTCGATTGGATACAGCAGCACGGCAATGTCAGCGACGTCGAAATGCACCGGACATTTAACTGCGGCATCGGCCTGGTGATCTGTGTCCAGGCAGATCAGGCGGAGGCGGCGCTGGATTGTCTCAATGGTGGTGCCCCAGACTCTGGCAATAACACAGCCTTCCTGATTGGAACCGTGGCGGCACGGGAGGCAGATGAGCCGGCCGTCGTTCTCAAATAATTACAGGCTCCCTGGCGCCAGCCCTGGCAACTCACAAGGCGAATTTTTAGATGGAAAACACACATTGCCACATCGTCGTGCTCATCTCCGGCAATGGCAGCAATCTACAGGCACTTATAGACGCCAGCGGTGCGTCCAAATTCAAGGTAGTCGCCGTGGTTTCCAATAATCCCGAGGCATTTGGATTGCAGCGCGCCACCGCGGCGGACATTCCCACACGGGTAGTCGATCATGGCGACTATTCATTGAGGCAGGATTATGATCGGAAACTCATCGAAGTAATCGAGGATTTTGACCCCAAGCTCATCGTGTTGGCCGGCTTCATGCGCATCTTAAGCCCGGTGTTTGTCCAACATTACCAGGGCAGAATACTCAATATTCATCCTTCCCTGCTGCCCGCCTATACCGGCGTCAACACCCACCAGAGAGTGCTGGACGCCGAAGAGAAGGAACACGGCGTCTCGGTTCATTTTGTCACCGAGGAGCTAGATGGCGGACCGGTTATCGCCCAGGAGAAAATAGATGTCCTCGCCACCGACACGGCGGCTCAACTGGCCACTCGGGTGGCGGCGAAAGAGCATATTATCTATCCCAAGGTGGTGTCCTGGTTCGCGGCAGGCAGATTGCACATGGAGGCCGATGGCGCCTACCTGGATCATGAAAAACTGCCAGTGAGCGGCGTGAAAAGGCAAATGGCCTAGCCGGAAACCACCTGGTCCGGATCTTCCTGTTCCTTGCCTGCCTTCTGTTCGGCAGCGCTGTCTACCTCTAATTGCTTTTTCTGCAGCGCGTATTTCTTGATTCTTTCTACCAGCGTCGTCCTGCGCATTTGCAGGCGCTGGGCGGCGCGAGCCACCACGCCTCCGCTGTCATCTAGCGCTTGGGCGATCATGTTCTTCTCCAGATTGGCAAGATATTCCTTGAGATCGATGCCATTCAAAGGCAGTAGGGCGTGGCTTAGGCCTTCCCCCTTGGTGGCGCTGCCATGCGCATCCGTGGCCGCCGCGGCGGCGTCCAGGCTGGTATCGCCGCGGCCAGTCTCGTCGTCATCGGCGGCGGTTAAATTGGCCGGTAGATCGTTGGCCCCGACGATGCCATGGGGGTGTAAGATCGCCATGCGCTCCACCAGGTTCGCCAGTTCCCTGACGTTGCCGGGCCAGCTGTATTGTTGCAGCACGGCGATGGCGGCGGAGTTAAATCTTACCGATCCCCGCTTCTCCGTCTCCATGATAGTGATGAGTTCGTTTAGCAACAGGGGCACGTCTTCTGCCCGCTCCCGCAGTGGCGGCATCTCTATGGGGAAGACATTGATGCGGTAATACAGATCCTGTCTGAACTCGCCCAGCTCGATCAATCGCTCCAGGTCTCTGTGGGTCGCGGCCAGGATGCGCACGTCCGTCTCCAGGGTTTTTACGCCACCGACGCGCTCAAAACTGCGCTCCTGTATCACCCGTAATATCTTTACCTGCATGTTTAAAGGCATGTCACCGATTTCATCGAGGAACAGGGTGCCACCGTCTGCCAATTCGAAGCGTCCTGCCCGGGAGGAGATCGCGCCGGTGAACGCGCCTTTCTCGTGCCCGAACAATTCACTCTCCAGCAATTCCCGGGCGATGGCGCCACAGTTGATGGGTACGAAGGGCTTGTCGGCCCTGGAAGAATTGAGGTGCAGATTTCTCGCCACCACTTCCTTGCCGGTACCGGACTCGCCGGTGATTAACACGCTGACTTCGGTGTTTGCCACCTGCCCCATCATGGTTCGAATTTGCTGTATTGCCGAACTGGTGCCCACCAGGGAACGAAACATATTGTAGTCACGCACGCCACCAAAATTTCTGAGCCGATTAAAATTCTCATGAAAAACCGCCGCCTGGTGCAGGGCATCCAGTAAGGGTTGGTAGCTGAGTGTCTTGGGCAAGGTTGAGGTGATGCGATTATAGATCTCTGAATCCAGATCTTTGGGTAAGTCATGATCGCCGAGTAAGACGAAGGGGGTGCCCGCCTCCCATCGGTGAATATCCGTGAGCAAGGTGGCGGTGGCCTGCTTCTCGCAGGCACCGATAAGCACGACAGCGACAGCAGATGGCTTGTCGACGGCAGCGGAAATCACTGTGCGCCAATCGTTGGAATTTGCCGAGACCGTGGTTTCACCCAAGAATGCAAGCACCGTCTCCAGGTCGTAACGGGATTGCCCATCGTCATCGATTAACAGTATGGTGGTTTCTTCACTCATCTAGCGGCGAATCCTGGCCTCGATACGTAACAGGATATGAGGGGCCATCGGGGCCGCCGATCGAGAAAATTCCACTGCCACGTCTGCCTGATGAATGATTTTGATTAGTCCGGTACTTCGGTGTATACAGCTGAGCATTGTAGTCTGTTTTAAGTCACTTTAAGACAAATTTCCGCAGAGATATTGCGCCGTCCTCAAGCCTGCGAAACTACGCCAGAATCGATCCTACCGCCGGCCCAAAGGCAGAAGATTTCGTGCTAGAATTTCGAACTTTTCTGACGCAAGATCGACCGATGTGAACTGGGATCTACCCTCCCCCTATACCTATGATATAGAAGTTCAAGCCAGCGATATCGACGGCATGGGCCACGCCAACAATGCCTGTTATGTGCTGTGGTGCGAAGCCTGCGCCTGGAAACATTCTGAAGAGCTGGGGCTGAGTGTCAGCGACTACCAGGCACTGGATCGTGGCGTCGCCATTCACAAGGCCAGCTACGAATATTTTCTGCCGAGTTTTGAAGGAGAGCGCTTGATTGCCGGAACCTGGTTGACGGCCTGCGACAACAAACTACGATTGGAGCGTCGTTTCCAGGTTCTCAACTCCGAAACCGGTGACACGGTATTGCGCGGTCACTGGCAGTTAATCTGCGTGGCCTTATCCAGCGGTAAGGCCTGTCGTCTTCCCCAGGAATTTATCCAAGTCTATGGCGGCGCCGTGATCGACAATTAGCCTGGGAAGAAATGTTGGCTGCTTGGCATGGCATCGCGGCGCCGATGTTCCTCCAAACCAAGTTTTTTCGGTGTTTCTGCTCTTTACCTACTCGAAGTATTCACTTACGCGGTACTGCCCGTTGCTCTTGAGATCAACCGGCGAAGCGGGTCCTATCGCCGGCCTGTGGCACAACCAGAGCGCCGGCCAAGGATCGGCGCCGGCGCAATTTTCAGGCGCCAGAACAAGCCCCGTATAAGATGTTTTATTTAACAATATCAATCAGTTGAAGGGACATTGATGATAACTATCGGCAGCAAAATTCGCGCTGCCCCATGGCCTTCATCCGTCACCGCCTGGATTTAAAGTTATCTTCCCGGCAGTCGTTATATTTGAAACCCGCTGCCAATTCGTCCACTGTTGCGTCCCTCTTTTCTCAAGCTGGCGGTAACAGCAGAGGCCGATTATCCCATGCGGCAATGGACAGGAATTGAATAGCGCGACCCAGGCGCCGGCGTTTTACCATCCGGCTCCTGCGGACCCGGTGACCATGGAAAATCCGGGCGCACACCGGCAATTAACGGACACGAAATACACAGCAGTGATTAAAACAGGACCCCATACAACTCGTTCGATGCCTAAAAGCCAGCAATCGAGTGTCGTCACCCGACTTTCGACGAGACCTAGAAGTCGAGTACAGATGACGAATTCAGACGCCGTCGCGCTGAGCTCTCCGGCGCTCGATCTACAGATGCTGAAAACCGCAATCGAACAACTCCCCGAGATTAATGCCGCCAGGGTCGTCGACCTGCATCACCGAATCATCGCCAGCGAATACAAAATTGACGCCAGGCAACTGGCCAAAAAAATGCTCGCCCTCGAAAAATCTCTCGATACACCCTGATCGTTTTCCGGTCAATTGCCAATATATGCATCGCCTGTCCGCGAATTTGAGTCGCCGATCAAAGGGGTCAGAGTCTGAGATATCCCCAGAAAATTCAATGTGCCCTACTGGGATTCGAAGTGACAGTTGCCTGTCCGCGGAGCCGAGTCGCCTGGTCCCTTTGCGCACGGCCACATCTCCTTCGCTTTAGCCAGCGATGCGGAACTCAACCATTTTTTGCAAGCAAAAAATCGGGATTCGAACAGTCCTCGCTCATTCCTGTCTAAAGCGAAGGAGATAAGCATGGCCTGACTGTGCGCAAAGGGACCAGGCGACTCGGCTCCGCTCAATCAAGTGAAAACTTGGCAGTTAGTGTATTTCGAGTAGCTTGCGTCAATTCAACAAACCTCACGTATACACTGAAGACAGGCATTTGCCTTCTGCTCTTGCTTCCTAGCTGACTTGCTTGCAGTCAGAGCACGTTTTAGCGCTTGTCTTTTTTCAGGTAGAGCGAGGACTGTCTGAATCCTTATTTTTTGCTTGCAAAAAACGGTTGAGTTCCGCAGCGCTGAAAAAAGACAAGCGCGGGTGCTCGCAAGCAAGAGCAGAAGGCAGCCGCCGAGAAAGTATCCTAAGAATAGTGTGTCAGCGACGGATTGAGGGTCTGGAGGCGTGGCAAGTCTGCTGGGGTATCGACATCCCACAAGGTGGGTAGCAGGTGGTAGTTCAGGTGCAGAGATTTGGCTCTGGCTAGGGTCTCGGCGAGTACACGCTCTGAACCCCAGGAAATATCGGCAAACAACGCAGCTTGCGGCTGGCGCATGCCGATGAGGACGTAGCCGCCGTCCTCTGCCGGACCGATGACCACATCGCTGTCTCCTTGCAAGCTGCTCAGGGCAGCTTCCAGGTAGTCTGCATCCATCACCGGACAATCGGTGCCGACGATGAGCATGCTCTGCGCCGCCTCAGTCACCAGCGTCTGATCGCAGGTAAATGCCATTTTCTCCCCCAGTTCATCACCTTCCTGAACATATATATTCATTTCATTACATATACTTAGAAATGATTCATGAGACGGATTAGAGGTTACCCACAGATCCAGTTGCGCCAACCGGGCAGTACCGATGCAGCTGCCGATGCGGGCCAGCATTTGTTGATATAGCGCCAGTGCTCCCTCTTCTCCCAGCGCCGCCAGCAGCCGGGTTTTGACCTTGCCCAGAATGGGTTCCCGTGCAAACACGGCAATACGGGAGTCTGGAAATTTGAATGTCATGGCTTGAACCCTGATTTCAACGTCTTTGATAGTACTGCTTCACCAGCACCTGGGGGCTCACCCCGAGAAAGTACCGCAGCCTTAGCCACCACATCAGCAGCACAGTCTTGACCAGGCCGTGCTGCTGCCAGCGCCTGTTGGAGGTTAGCGCCGCAGTTTTTATGGGTGCCGGCTTGGCTGCGCGTCGCAGCAATTTACTCATCGCGATGTCCTCCATCAGGGGAATTGCCGGGAAACCGCCGAGCCTGTGAAATAGCTCTGCCGTCACAAACAGCGCCTGGTCGCCGGTGCAGACGGCAGTGCAACGGGCCCTGAGGTTCATGGCCGCAGCGATGATTCGATATGCCAGGGAAGGATTGCTCAAGCGAATATCGAACCAGCCCCATTGCCGCCTCTGCTTATGGGCTACGGGGTTCATCGCCGCAGCTATCAGCTGGTCGGCTTGTGCTGGCAGTGAGGTATCGATGTGGAGGAACAGCAGCAAGTCTCCCTGGGCGAGTTCTGCACCCTGGTTCATCTGGGTACTGCGCCCGGGCGCCGAGATTTCGATTCGATCAGCGAGGCCGGCAGCGTTTTCGATGGTGTCATCGCTGCTGCCTCCATCGATGAGCACTATCTCGTGACCCTCAGCCCGATAAGCCTGCAGGCCTCGCAATTGCGACCGAATCAGAGAGGCTTCATTCAAGACCGGCAAGATGAAGCTTATTTTCAAGGCGGGGAGAGTGACACAGGACGGCGAATTAGTTGTCGAGGGCGCCGCCGCAACTGCTGCCCTGGCCGGCAGTACAGCCGAAGCAATGCTCGCCGATGGCGATGGGATTATGGGTGAGATCCTGTTTTCCCAGATCCGACAGATGGGTCCTGGATTTGCCATTCATTACCAGGGGCATGGCCAGCATCTGGTTAAAGTCGCAATCGTAGACGAAGCCTTCGTAGTCAATACTCAGCAGAGAACGGCACATCACGGTTTCCAGATTTTCCGCTCGATAGCTGTCGCGCAGAGTATTCATATATTGATGATACAGTCCCTTCGCCAGCAACATGCCGCCGAAACGGCTGATGGGCATATTCGTGATGGTGAATAACTGGTCGAAAACGATGCCGTGCCGTTGTTTCAGCTCACGCTTATAGTCTAACTCCAGAGCGGCCTGGGCAGGAGGTAGATTGATGCCATCGGGGTTGTAAACAAGATTGAGTTGCAGGCCTGGATCGATGCCGTAACCCAGGGCGTTAAGCGCCTTCAAGGCGGTGATGCTGTCCTGAAACACGCCCTTGCCGCGCTGCTTCTCCACATTCTGTTCGGTGTAACATGGCATGGAGGCGGTGATAGTGACGCCTTCGCCGGCCAGAAACTCGGCCATGTCTTCGTAGCCTGCCTCCCCCAGGATGGTCAGGTTGCAGCGATCGATGACTTCTGCACCGGTGGCCCTGGCGGCACTAACCAGGTATTTGAAATGGGGATTCATCTCCGGGGCGCCGCCGGTCAGGTCGAGGGTTCGCACGGCGTGGCTGTGCAGGTGCTGCAGCACAAGATCTATGGTCTCCAGATTCATCATCTCGGTACGATTGGGCCCGGCATTGACGTGACAGTGAGTGCAGGTCAGATCGCATTTATAGCCCAGATTTACCTGCAGCGTTTCCAGGATGCCACGGGAGATCGCGGGAAAGTCAGTCTTGATGAGTAAAGGTCTGGTGTCGAGCATGATGATCCGTTGAGTCCGGTTTTCGGCACCGAGTTGCTACTTCGGCAAGCCCACAATCGAGTTTATTCTCACCTCGGGTGATCGGGCACACATCAAACGACCCGATTGCCGAGTATTTTATGTCAAGCCTGCTCACAATGCATGTGATTCGACGCCCAGGTGACTGCGTTACTGCGCCCAATCATGGGTCGGGACCTGGTCTATGACCCCGAAAATAAGGCTTTTGCTCCACTAACAGAGATATCGGAGTATAGTCCATCATCTTCATCTGGCACCTGTATTCGAGAGTGTGATGGGGAACTCAATTTGCGACTTGCACAAGGATTAAGCTTGGATTAAGGAAATTTGGCCCAAAATTAGCCTATAGAGAAGAAAAAGGGAAGAAACAGAGAAAGAATGGAGAAGAGACTAGAGAAGGAGTAGGGAAAGAAACCAGGTCATGGAGGAAAATTCAGGACGAAAACAGGCACCCAGGCCGGGGCGGAATAGAAAGAAAATTAGTGCTATTCCGATCTTGTATTACTGAGGCTGTTGGTTTTTAATACGCGGCCGATATTAGCCCTATAGCGGGTGCCTAACGCCTTATCCATGGGCCTGGAAGCAAAAGGCCACCGAAGTCATGAGGCAGCATACTTATCGGTCAGTAACGAAGAAGGTCATAGGTAAAACAGTAACCGTGAACGCAAAGAATTTTTACATCGTAGCCACTGCGCCCAACGAGCCCAGCTTACAGGTGAAGATTTCGGGCCCCTATCTGACCCGGCAGGCTGCCCAGGCAGATCTGTTTGCCGCCATCGATGAGGCCATGGATATCGATCCCAGCGCCAAGCAGTATGATTACAGCATTACCAGGGTTGAAAGCCGTAAACCCGGTGTTATTCAACACATGGCGGCCCACGCCTGCTAGGCTCACTGCGGCCATTCCCCGCAGTAGTTTCCGTTTCTTTTCATTTTTCCTCATCTCCAGAACCCGCCTCTGGCTCCTTGCAAAATATGGGTGTAGACTGAATCCAGACCTCGGCAAACGCAGAACGATAGAGAGGCTCCTGTGAAAAAACTAAACGCACTTCATCACATCAGCATTATCGAATCCAGGGGCACGAATTGCGCCTGGGTTAGAATCAAGTATGACAATAAGAGCTTTCAGCAGTCCTTCCCCTATAAGAAATACGGCGGCAAGAACAAGGCCATAGTCGCCGCCAAGAAAAAACGCGACATAGAAGGCCGAA
>CAJXIY010000031.1 GCA_913054495.1 uncultured Gammaproteobacteria bacterium
GGATTAAAGAAAGTTGCTTAACTGGGTTGTAAAGAAAAGCTGGACCACGTCACAATGAGTCGGCCAAACCCTAACTCCATTGGAACCGTTATCTTCGAATATGCGCTTTACTTATGTCAATAGTGGCGCCGAAATTGTCCGACTGGCGCTTACAAGTAAGGCGAAAATAGCCAGGCGGTGGCATTTCGGATGCGCATCCAGATTGGCCTGGCAGCCAATTTTTCCCTGTCGAGGGGGCTGCTTTGGTCCAATTGTTTCTGAAAATAGTCGGAGAGTTTGCGGTTGAATTTTTCGCTAAAGACTTCGATACACAACTCGAAATTCAGGCGCAGGCTGCGAGGGTCGAGATTGGCGGAGCCAATCATCGCATAGTTGTCGTCGATCAGAAGGGCCTTGGTGTGGATAAAAGGTGCGGGCTGGGAAAACACCTTGAGGCCCTTCGCAAGAATGTGTTGTACGCCATGTTGAGCCGCCCAGTGGGCCATGTAGATATTCGCTCTCTCGGGCAGCAAAATTCTGACGTCGATGCCCCGTAGTCTCGCTCCCAGCAAGGCGCCAACCAGGTCGGATTCTGGCAGGAAGTAAGGGGTCATGATCCAGATTCTTGTTTTCGCCGTGGACAGTATGCCCACCAGCAATTCGCTCAGCTTGTCCAGATTTTCGTTGGGTCCATCCAGGATCAGGCGGCTCCAAATCTCTGAATGATCACGATTCTTATTCGCGGACGCGTAAGCGGTCTTGCCGGTGACACCACAGCAATGGCTCCAGTCGCGCAAAAAGGAGTGCTTGAGATCATCGACAATTTTTCCGGTGAGGCGAAAATGGAGATCCCGGGTCGGTATAGTATTTTCGACTTGATCAACCAGGTGACGATCGCCGATATTCTGGCCCCCGGTAAAAGCGCAGTGGTCATCTATCACCAATATTTTTCGGTGATTGCGAAGATTGATATTCAACGAAGGTGGAAACAGCCTGATGGGATTGAAATGTTTGAAGTTGAGTTTGTGTTTGGCGAGTGATCGGCTGACACGGGGCCAATAGGCGATGGCTCCGAGTCCATCAATAATTATCCTGACATCGACCCCGCGTTCCTGCGCTCTGGAAAAAGCCGCCACAAATGTTGAACCGGTTTCGTCATTTTGAAAGATATAGGTGGCGCAATAAACTGATTCTCGGGCGGCGTCGATAGCGGCCAATATCGCCGGGTATAAGGCCTCGCCGTTCTCCAAAACCTGGATATCGTCGCAGGACCGCAGGCCATGACCGGTCACCTTCTCACCCACCAGGGACAGCGGCCGCAGCTGGGTGCCCGCCGGCTCAAGGATAATATCGGCGGCATCTTCTTCGGTTTTTACCAGGTAGGTGCGTTGCGCTTTGGATATGGTGCGATTGATCCCGAAGATCAGGTAGGTCACTGGTCCCAGCAGGGGAAGCAAGAGGCAGAAGGCAACCCAGGCCAGGGCCGACTTCGAATCACGCTTGCTTAACAAGGCGTGCAAGGCGCCGGTAATAGCGAGTACGGCTAGAACCAGGCTGATGACCAGCGTCATCATTGGCTTACCTGGTATTGACTGGTCTTATTTTCCATCCTGGTTCTCACCTTCGACTCCCATTTCCAAGCCCTGGCTGCGTTTACAGTTAGCCCAATCACTCCAGTAATTGCAACTCCGCCGCCACGGCGCAGTGACCTGAAATTCGATCCCAGGCGGAATTTGTCTTAATGTCGGCAGTTATCATCCGGAATCCGCGATAGTAGATTCTGTCCATTGCCAGGCAGGGCAACATAGCAGAATATGTCTTCGGCAGTTGCTGCCACGCAAATTTTGCCGTATTTTCTCCCATGTAAAGCAGCGCTTGCCAGCGGAGTATCCCTTGTGTAAAAACAGGCTTAAGACCGCGAAATCGTTCATATTAATCGCCCGGACCAAGACTTTTGACTTGCGTCAAGATACCCTCAGGCAAGGTCAGTATACTTTGTATTCAGAGCTGTCCTAGTTTCACAGGCTCCCATTAATGTGCGTACACAGTTAGGCAATATCATGGAGTACGACGCTGTAAAGAAGCAGCTGTTGGCCGAAAAGGCGGAGCTCGAAGCCCGTTTAGAGCGAACTCACAAACACATCTACCTTAAAGATGAGCCCGTGAGCGCCAATTTCAATGAACAGGTGAAACAGACCGAAAATGATGAACTGGTCAGGACTCTGGAGGCTGAAGGCCTCGGAGAGATTGTCCAGATTAACACCGCCCTGCGACGGCTCGAAGACCATGTATACACGCAATGTTCAAAGTGTGCTGGTGCAATTGCCGAAGACAGGCTCCGAGCGATCCCCTACACCGATCTGTGTATAGCCTGTGCAACCAAGTCTGCCGGAGCCTAGCCTGACAAACCGTGAGTTGCAATATTGAACGACAGCCGGTGGACTGCCATAATGCGCGCTGGCTAAGATAATGGCGGTAGACAGGGAGCTATTTGCATGAAACCGATTGAGAGAATACTGGTAGTGATTGACGCAGAGGTAGATTATTCTGCCGCGCCTGACGGCCTGCCTATAGAATAAAGGAAAGCATTACGCTTTGCCATGGACAAAGCCAACACCGAGATCAAGCTTTTGAGTGTGGGTTATGAAAAATATCTAAGCCATAGTTATCAAAGCCTTGGTTACGATTACATGATGTTGCGTAAGGAATATGTCGATCGTATGGGCGCGGCCGTGCAGGAGATCGTCAAAAATCTTGAAGCCGAGGACTACCAGGTGAGCTCGGAAGTCGTATGGGCACACCCTCGTTACGAAGTCATTTGCGAAAAAGCCGATGAGTTTAATGCGGACTTGGTCGTTCGACACTGTCGCGCTTATACCAAGATCGAACACCACAGTCTAAGCAATGATAGTTGGCAGCTGGTTCGAAATTGCAATAGGCCCCTGTTGCTGGTGAAAGAAAAGGCATGGAATGAACGGCCGGTGTTGATGGCTGCAGTCGATCCGATGCACACAGATCACAAGCCTTTACGCCTGGACAATCTCATTCTGGACGCGGCAGCCACAATTAGCAGCCAGCTTGGTGGTGAGTTCCATATCGTACATGCCTATGCCGAGGCGGCCCGTCCCTTCGCTGCTCCTGGCCAGATCAAGGAAGCCCATAGCGAAGCATTTACCGAGCTGCTTTCTGATTATAATTTCGAAGAAAAGTATATACATTTAGTTGATGAGACACCGATTGATGCCTTGCAACACTATGTCGAGAGTCTGCATACAGACGTTATCGTGATGGGAGCGATCTCCCGTTCAAGATTGTCCGAAGTATTGATTGGCAGCACGGCAGAAAGAGTAATCGACTACATCAAGAACGATATATTAATCCTGACGCCGGTGGAGAAGGATTAATCTGAGAGGGATGGCCTTTCGCCATGCGTTAAATTTTCTGGCGCGTTAAATCTCGTGGGTTAAATTACCAGAACAGCAAGGTCAAGCTTGCTGCATGGGATTGCCACAATATTTGCAGTAGTTCGCGTCCGTGTCGTGATTGCTGGCCTTGCAACTTGCGCACTCCCGTTCGAAGGAGAGTGTTCTGCGACCACGTCTCTGCACTTCCTGCATTAATTCCGCACCGATAATACCGGTTGGTACTGCGATGATCGCATAACCGCAAATCATCGCCAGGCTCGCCACCATTTGCCCCAGGGGTGTCTGCGGAGAGATGTCCCCATATCCAACCGTGGTGATGGTTACAATAGCCCAGTAGATCGATATGGGAATATTGTCGAAGCCATGTTCCGGGCCTTCGAGAACAAACATCACTGCGCCGAAAATTACCACGAGTGTCATCACCGAGAACAGGAAGATGAATATTTTGCGTCGTGCATTTAACAATGCCGTGAACAGGAGATTGGCTTCTCCCATATAACGAAGTAGTTTAAGAATTCGAAAGATTCTTAGAACTCGCAGAATGCGAATGACCACCATATACGCGGCGGCAGGAAACAGGAAGGCAATGTAGGTTGGCAGTATGGAGAACAGATCGATGATGCCATAAAAGCTGAACACGTAGCCCCTGGGATTGGGCGTGCTATACAGCCGCAATGCGTATTCGATAGTGAATACAATGGTGAAGAACCACTCCAGGCGCAGCAGTTCATAGCCGAAGCGGATATTAATCGAACCGACAGAATCCAGCAGCACGGCGGAGACGCTGCTGAGAATCATGCAAATCAGCACGATATCGAAGAGCCTGCCGGCCTTCGATTCGTAACCAAAAATTACATCATATATTTTCTTTTTCAGTCCAGTTGCGGCTTCGAGATTCTTAGGCATATTATTGCATTCCTTGCAGGAAACTCAGCTGGCGCCCTTAATCATATTGCGGGCGATAATAATTTGTTGAATCTGGCTGGTGCCTTCGTAGAGGCGAAACAATCTCACATCCCGATAGAAGCGCTCCACCGCATACTCGGCCATGTAACCAGCGCCGCCATGTATCTGCACCGCTCTGTCTGCCACTCTGCCCACCATCTCGGTGGCAAACAGTTTGCAGGCGGATGACTCGGTGCTGATGTTGTCACCATTGTCGCGCTTGCGTGCGGTTTCCAGTGTCATACATTTGGCGGCATAGGTTTCGGTCTGGGAGTCGGCGAGCATGGCTTGAATCAGTTGCTGCTCGGCGATGGCTTTGCCGAATTGTTTGCGCGCGATGGCATAGTCCAGGGCGTCGGCTATGAGTCTTTCTGCGACGCCGACGCTGACACCGGAGATGTGCAGGCGGCCCCGGTCCAGGACCTTCATGGCCGTGATAAAGCCCTCGCCTTCTTCCCCGATGATGTTCTCGGCTGGAACCGCACAGTCTTCGAATATCACGTCGCAGGTCAGTGAGCCCGATTGCCCCATCTTCTTGTCGATGGCACCCAATGAAATCCCAGGCGTGCCTTTCTCGACGATGAAAGAAGAGATGCCACGGGCGCCCTTGATGTCAGGATTGGTCTTGGCCATGACATTGAATGTATCGGCGACGGGGGCATTGGTAATATAACGCTTGGTGCCATTAAGAATGTAAAAATCACCCTCGCGTCTGGCGGTGGTTTGCAGCGCCGCCGCATCTGAACCGGCCTCGGGTTCGGTGAGACAGAAACAGCTGATCCACTCACCGCTGGCGTATTTTGGCAGGTATTTCTGCTGCTGTTCTGCGGTGCCGCTAAACACAATCGCAGCAGAACCGATGCCGTTATTGGTGCCCATGATGGAGCGGAAAGCCGGGGAGGTACGACCCAGTTCGATCGCCACCAGGATTTCTTCTTCCATGGTGAGTCCGAGCCCGCCGTATTCTTCGGGGATGGTCAGCCCGAACAAGCCCAGATCCTTCATCTCCTGCAGTATGTCTGCCGGTAGCCTGGACTCTTCCGCCAATTGGTTTTCTGCCGGCACCAGACGCTCGCGCACGAAGCGTGCGATTACATCGATGAGTTGGTTCAGTGTTTCCTGATCTCGTATCATTCTTCGCCCCTTGAATTTAGCGCTTAAGCTAGCATAGCGGGGTTTTGAATGCGACCAGACTCAGCGTATCTGCTGGCTTTGCGCCACATACCACCGCTGAAAAGCCTATGCTAGAATGGCCGGCCCACAGTGCTTTCCCGAGCCCGGGGGCGAGGTGGTCATGGCGTCGGTTTAAAGGGGAATATCGACGCCGCAATGGCGATAAGAGACGCAGTTTTTCGTCCTCTGCGAGCCCGGACAGTTTGCTTTATTTACCAATCCCCGAATTGTTCGCGTAGTGAGAGTTAGCCATGTCCGATCAAAAAATGTCTGCAGCCTTTATTTACGACGGCGGCCGTTCTGCTTTCGGTCGCCATGGGGGCGCCTTGTCACCAGTTCGTCCGGATAACCTCCTCGCTCACGTTATTAAAACCGTGGTGGAGCGCAACCCGTTTGCTGCCACAGCTTACGAAGATGTCATCATAGGCAATACCAATGGTGCCGGTGAAGACTGCCGTAACGTGGCGCGCTTTGCCGGCTTGCTCGCCGGGATGGATACGGCGGTTGGTGGTCTCACCGTGAATCGTCTGTGCGGTTCGGGGCTCGCAGCGACTCTCGATGCGGCCCGGGCAGTGAAAGTCGGTGAGGGTGAGCTGTTTGTCAGCGGCGGAGTCGAGTCCATGAGCCGAGCCCCGATTATCCTGTCCAAGGCACAGTCGGCCTACGACAGGGGACAACAAATAGCAGACAGTACGCTTGGCGCCCGCTTCACGAATCCGGCCTTTGCATCGGCCTATGGCAACGATGCGATGCCCCAGACTGCAGATAATATTGCCAGCGATATCGGGATTACCCGGGAGCAGAGCGACAGCTTCGCCGCCGCCTCCCAAGCCAGGTATGAAGCAGCGCGGGCAGAGGGTTTCTACCAGGATGAGATTATTCCCATCGAGGTGCCACAGCCACGCAAGCAGCCAGCGCTTAATGTCGATGCCGATGAACATCCGCGCCCCACTTCCACCAAGGCAGCATTGAGTGGCTTGCGCACGCTGTTCGACGGCGGCGTGGTCACGGCAGGCAATGCCTCCGGCGTTAACGACGGTGCCGCCGCACTGATTATCGGCAATGCGGCTAGCGGCGAGAAGGCCGGACTCAAGCCCAGGGCTCGAATTATCGCCGGTGCCATCGCCGGGGTCGAACCCCGGGTGATGGGCTTCGGCCCGGTATTTGCCATTCGCAAGGCGCTGGCTCGCGCCGGTCTTGAGTTAGGGGAGATGGATATCATCGAGATTAATGAAGCCTTCGCACCCCAGGTCTTAGGCTGCCTGAAGATGCTCGAAGTGGATTTTGGTGATTCCAGGGTTAACCCCAATGGCGGTGCGATCGCCATCGGTCATCCCCTGGGAGCATCGGGGGCCAGACTCGCCATTACTGCAATGCGACAACTGGAAAGAAGTAACGGCCGCTATGCGGTGATCAGCCTCTGTATCGGCATCGGTCAGGGCATCGCAGCGGTGCTGGAACGAGTCGAGTAGTAGACTGCGTGCGTCATCTAAAAAATTGGTGCCTGCTTAAATTTGTAAATATTATTCAGAAGAAGGAAATACTATGCAGGATGTAGTCAGCTATGAACTTGTAGATAATATCGCCGTAATCAGTGTAAATAACCCGCCGGTGAATGCCCTGTCCCAGGCGGTTCGCGAAGGCATCCTGGATGCCGTCACCACGGCGCAGGGAGATGCCTCGGAAGCGATCATATTGCACTGTGAAGGCCGTACTTTCATCGCCGGTGCCGATATCAAAGAATTTGGCAAGCCACCGCAGAAGCCGGGTCTGCCCAGTATTTTGTCCGCTATCGAAAATTCGAGTAAGCCGGTAATTGCGGCTATCCACGGTACCGCGCTGGGGGGTGGGTTTGAAGTTGCACTCGCCTGCCACTACCGCTGTGCCATTGCTTCGGCAAAAGTTGGTCTGCCGGAAGTGAAGTTGGGCCTGTTGCCCGGTGCTGGCGGCACCCAGCGGGTGCCACGGATCGCCGGTGTAAAGGCGGCGCTGGATATGATCACCAGCGGTAACCCGGTGGCTGCGCCCAAGGCCAAAGACATGGGTCTGGTGGATGAAATTATTGCCGCTGACGATCTCAAGGCGGGCGCCATTGAGTATGGGAAAGGCCTGGTGGAGTCAGGTGCCCCTCTTAAACGCATTCGCGATATCACGATCGACCCCGCCACCGTGGAGCCGGGTTTCTTCGACGCCGCTCGCAAGCGACTGGCGCGACGTGCCCGCGGTCAGATTGCCCAGGATAAAATTGTTTCCTGCCTAGAAGCCGCCGTAAATCTACCTATGGATGAGGGCCTGCAGCGGGAGCGAGAACTGTTCCGCGAGTTAGTGACTTCACCGGAATCCGCTGCCATGCGTCACATTTTCTTCGCCGAGCGCCTGGCCGCAAAGATCAAGGATCTGTCCAGGGACACGCCACGGCGCGAAGTCAACAAAGTTGCCATCATCGGTGGTGGCACCATGGGTGGCGGCATCGCCATGTGTTTCGCAAATGTGGGCATTCCGGTGTTGATGCTGGAGATCGATGACGAAGCCCTGCAAAGGGGCATGGGCATCATCGAGAAGAATTACAAGATCACCCTGCAAAAAGGCAAGATGACGGAAGATCAGATGGGGCAACGCATAGCACTGATTACCGGCACCACCGATTATGCCGATCTCGGCGACGTCGACATGGTGATCGAAGCGGTGTTCGAGAATCTGGAATTGAAGAAGGAAATATTTGCCAAGCTGGATGCGGTTTGTAAACCCGGAGCGATCCTGGCCACCAATACTTCGTACCAGGATGTGGACGCAATCGCCGCGGCGACCAGTAGGCCGCAGGACGTGTTGGGTATGCACTTTTTCAGTCCGGCGAATGTGATGAAGTTATTGGAAGTGGTGCGTGGTGAGAAGACCGCCGACGATGTGTTGGCCACAACCATGGCCATTGGCAAGAGAATAAACAAGGTCTGTGCCCTGTCCGGGGTGTGCTATGGATTCATCGGTAATCGCATGCTCGGTGGCTATGGACGCGAAGCGCAGATGTTGCTGATGGACGGCTGCACTCCGAGCCAGGTGGATTCTGCCCTGGAAAAATTTGGCATGGCGATGGGGCCGCTGGCGATGGGAGACCTGGCCGGACTGGACGTGGGATACAAGGCGCGGCAGGGTCGTACTGACCTGCCGGATGATCCCAAACTCTATCGCATAGGCACTCTGCTGGTTGAGATGGGCCGCTATGGTCAGAAGACCGGCTCCGGTTTCTACCAATATGATGCGGAAACGCGCGCCCGCGTGGCGGACCCCGAGGTCGAAGCCATGATCAAGGCAGAGGCGGCAAAGATTGGGGTGGAGCAACGGGATATTTCCGACGAGGAAATCCTGCAGCGGTGTTTCTATCCATTGATCAACGAGGGCGCCCGTATTCTGAAGGAAGGCATCGCCCAACGACCCAGCGACATCGATGTGGTTTATGTATTCGGCTATGCCTTTCCGGTGGCGAAGGGTGGACCGATGTATTACGCCGATCAGATTGGACTAAAACAGGTTTATGACAAGATCTGTGAATTCCGAGATCGCGATGGCGAGCAGTACTGGCAGCCGGCACCGCTGTTAAAGCAGTTGGCAGAGGCGGGCAAGACCTTTGCCGAGTGGGGATCGGAGCAAGGATAATCAGAGTCTCTCTGGATCAGACGCAACAATCAAAAGAGAATTCCGCATGATTTCATATCAAACCACATCACCCGGGGCGCCTCTGGTGCGGGTAGAATCAGAGACACCGCAACCACAGGGCACGGAAGTGTTGATGAAGACCATCGCCTGCGGCGTCTGTCACTCCGACATTCACATCCACGACGGGGTTTTCGAGCTCGGTGGTGGCAAGCAATTGGCAGTGGGGCAGGAAGGCATGGTGCTTGGCCACGAAATCTTTGCCGAAGTGGTGGCCTTAGGCCCGGACGCAGGCGACGTAGCGGTGGGCGAGCGGCGGGTTGTGTTTCCCTGGATCGGCTGCGGCGAGTGTGCGGCCTGCAAGCGCGGAGAAGAGCAACTGTGTACGCCGGGGCGGGCGCTGGGGATTGTGGCCGCCGGCGGATTCGCCGACCACGTACTGGTTCCCCACCGGCGCTACCTGTTCGACAAGGGCGACGTGCCTGAGACGCTGGCGGCGACCTATGCCTGTTCCGGGCTCACCGCCTATGGCGCCTTGAAAAAAGTGGGTGCACTGGTAACGGGTGATGAAGTTGTGATCATTGGTGCCGGCGGTGTCGGTATGATGGCAATCCAGATCGCCCGTGCTCTGGGTATGGATCCAATCGTTGTCGATATAGATGAAAGCAAGCTGGAGGCAGCCCGCAATCTCGGTGTCACTCGCAGCTATAACTCTTCTGATCCGCAGACCTCGAGGGCATTGCGTAAGGCTACCGGTGGTGCCTTCGCGGTACTCGATTTTGTGGGCGCGGAAAGCTCGGTCAATTATGGACTCGGTTGTTTGCGTAAGGGCGGGATACTGATTGTCGTGGGTCTGTTTGGTGGCTCGCTGACCATACCGATTCCGTTCCTGCCTATGAATGCGCGAATTATTCAGGGCAGCTACGTGGGCAGCCTGCAGGATATGACGGAATTAATGGAATTGGTGCGTGCAGGGAAAATTGCGCCCATAGCAATTCATGAAAGACCTTTGGTGGAAGCCAACGCAGCACTGGCCGATCTCAAGGCCGGCAAGGTTCAGGGTCGTCAGGTCCTGGTAAGCGCATAGTAATACGGGTTTCAAACCGGCAGCTTAGCCTGCCCAGGAGTCAAGCCTTGCAATCCCTGGAAAAGTTTCAGAAAAGCACTCGCGAATGGTTGCAGGCAAACTGCCCCGAGTCTATGCGTACCGCTATGGTGGCCGAAGAAGTGGTGTGGGGAGGTCGCAACGCGAGCTTTAAAAATCCGGACAGCAAGCTGTGGCTAGAGCGAATGGCAGCCAGGGGCTGGACCTGTCCGACCTGGCCAGCGGAATATGGCGGCGGCGGCCTTAACAAGGAAGAAGCCATCATTCTGAATCAGGAATTGAGGCGCATCAACGCCAGAGTCGCCCTCACCAGTTTCGGCATCAGCATGCTCGGCCCGGTGTTGCTGGAATCCGGTAGTGTCGATCAGATAATGGAGCATATTCCAAAAATCGTTGCCGGTGAGATTCGATGGTGTCAGGGTTATTCCGAGCCAGGGTCCGGGTCGGACCTGGCCAGTCTGAGTACCAGGGCAGAACTGCATGGTGACACCTATACGATAAATGGTTCCAAGGTGTGGACATCCTATGCGGACCAGGCGGACTGGATTTTCTGCCTGGTGCGAACGGATTTCGACGTGCCGAAACATGCAGGCATCAGCTTTATCCTGTTTGACATGGCGAGCCCGGGAATCTCTACAAAACCCATTCAACTCATCAGTGGCGGCTCGCCATTTTGCGAGACGTTTTTCGATGATGTCAAAGTCCCCGAGAGAAACCTGGTGGGTCGTCTCAACGAAGGTTGGAGCATCGCCAAACGCCTGTTACAACACGAGCGCACTATGATCTCCAGTTTCGGTCTCTCCAGTGGTCAATCGGATCGAGGTGGTACCACCTCAATGCTGGCTAGTATCGAGAGAGCGGCGATGCACTACCGGGGTGATACGGACAGACTTTCCGATGCGGTTTTGCGTGATCGCATTGCCCAGTTCAAAATTGACAGCGCGGCGTTTGCTTACACATCACAGCGTTCCATCGAAGAGTCCAAACAGGGACAGGGGCCAAATGCCACTTCTTCCATGCTCAAGAACTATGGTTGTGAGTTGAACAAGCGTCGCTATGAACTTCTTATGCAGGCACTGGGTAGCCAGGGCCTGGGCTGGGAGGGTGACGGTTTCGACAGTGATGAGCTACAGGTGACCAGGCAGTGGCTGCGGTCGAAGGCGAATTCCATCGAGGGGGGCACCTCGGAAATTCAGCTCAATATCATTGCCAAGAGGGTACTCGGATTGCCTGACATCATGAGCGCGGGCAAGGCCCAAGGAAGCAAATAGCAGCTTAAGAGAGAAAAGAAATGGCCCTGGTACTCAATGAAGATCAACAACTGTTAAAAGATTCGGCGCAGAGTTTCTGCCAACAACTTGCGCCCGTAAGCCTGCTGCGGCGCTTGCGAGACAGCAAGGATGAGACTGGATTCGATCGGGATGTATGGAAGCAGATGGTGGATTTAGGCTGGGCCGGCATGGCGATACCGGAAGCCTACGGAGGCTATGGCTTCGGGTACGGAGGCCTGGGGGTGGTGCTGGAAGAAACCGGTCGCACCCTGGTCAGTTCGCCACTTATCTCTACGGTCTTACTGGCGGCGACGGCGATCAACGAATTGGGTAGCGAGGAGCAGAAACAGGAGTTATTGCCAAAAATTGTGGCCGGTGAATTATTGGTCGCACTGGCACTGGATGAGAACAGCAGCCATGCTCCCAGCCGCATAGGCACCAAGGCCGAAAAATCTGGCGATGGTTTTATCTTAAGCGGTGCCAAGACTTTCGTGCTCGATGGCCATGTCGCCCAGAAATTAATCGTGGTCGCGCGCAGCTCAGGTGAGATCGATAGCAGGCAAGGCTTAAGCCTGTTTCTGGTGGATGCCGGACTTGAGGGCATAGCGATCAGCCGCACCCACATGGTGGACTGTCGCAACGCGGCGAAGATCGAATTTAGTCAGGTCGAGGTGGCAGCAGACGCCTTATTGGGTGAGGTGGATGCAGGCTTCGACGGCCTCGATAAGGTACTGGATATTGCGCGTATTGGTCTGGCTGCGGAGATGCTGGGAAGTATCCAGGAAGTATTCGAACGGATACTGGATTTTTTGAAGACACGGGAGCAATTCGGGATTCTTATCGGCTCCTTTCAAGGCTTACAACACCGCGCCGCGACCATGTATAGTGAGATCGAGTTGTGTAAATCGGTGGTCAGGGCGGCGCTGGCTGGATTGGATGATTCCGGTAAAAGCAGACAAGATATTGCGGAGCTCGCCAGCATCGCCAAGGCCAAGTTGTCCGAGGTGTTCTTCGAAGTGAGCAACGAGGGCATCCAGATGCATGGTGGTATCGGCATGACTGACGAATTTGATATCGGTTTCTTCCTGAAACGGGCACGGGTGGCGCAGCATTTTCTCGGTGACGCCAGCTTCCATCGCGACCGATACGCCAGCCTTAACAATTTTTAGAGCCGGGCGGGCCCAATGCTATTGTTAATCATTGCAGCGGTACTGGCGCTACTGGTCTACCTGCCTTCATTCTGGGTGCGCCAGGTCATGAACAAGCATAGCCAGGAGCTTTCTGACTTGCCCGGCAGCGGGGGAGAACTCGCTAAACATCTCGTTAAACGCTATCAGTTGCACGGTATCAAAGTCGAAGAAACCCAGCCCTTTAGGGATCACTTCGATCCTGCCGCCCAAACTGTACGCCTGAGTCCTGACAATTTCAATGGCAGATCACTCACTGCCATCGCCATCGCCGCTCATGAAGTCGGGCATGCTATTCAATTTCACCGGCAGGAAAAAATATTCGAACTGCGCAAGCGCTATCTACCGAAGGCCCTGCTACTGAGTCGGGTCGGTGTCGGGATTATGCTGGCTTTCCCGATCATCGCCGTGGTACTGCGCTCGCCGCCGGTCATCGGCGCCGTTATCGGCTTGAGTCTGCTGTTGCAGTTGGCCGGTGCCTTATCCTATTTGATTATTCTGCCGGAAGAGTGGGATGCGAGCTTTAACAAGGCCTTGCCCATACTGATCGAGGGTGAATATATCAAGGCGGAGCATATTCCGGCCATTCGCAGCATATTGAAAGCCGCCGCGTTCACGTATTTTGCCGCGGCCATGGCGAATGTACTTAACGTAGGTCGCTGGTTCATGATATTAAGACGGTGAGCCAAACGCCGGGCTTGTCGTCACTTTACGAAATCGGCATGATTAACGCCTAGGAAAAGCAGTCTTATGGAAGAGTCCCTCAACGTATTCGATGAACCCCTTGTCCCCTGTAGCAACGACCCGTTGACAGGATTCTTTCGCGATGGCTGTTGCAACACTAGCGATGAGGATCCTGGTTCGCACACGGTGTGTATCCAGGTCACCAAGGATTTTCTGGAATATTCACGCTTTCGCGGCAACGACCTGACTACACCGATGCCGGATTTCGGATTTCCCGGATTAAATCCCGGAGATAGCTGGTGCCTGTGTGCCGAGCGATGGCTGGAGGCATACGAGCAGGATATGGCGCCCAGGGTGTATCTCATGCGCACCCACAAACGAGCGCTCGAGATCGTTCAACTGGAAAAACTGAAACAACATGCGGTGGATATTAACTAGGGCAGCTCTGATCTTATGGGGTGATCCAGGGGACGGCACCAAGGTTTGGAATCGGGGATTAAAATGAGCGAGATACAAAACAATGCCAGTTTTTATGCGATTTTAATGTTGATTGCGGGCATCGGGATTCCCATCATGGCAGCATTGAACGCCGGCTTGGGCGAGAAGCTTCAAAGTCCGGCCCTGGCCGCAACCATTCTATTTTTTGTAGGCATGATCGCTTCTATCGGATATCTGCTGATTTTCGAAGGCATGCCGAAATCTCTTTATAACGCCACAACGCCACCGTATTTCTATTTTGGCGGGCTTTTTGTTGTATTTTATGTGTTGAGCATCACCTGGGTAGCTCCACGCTTCGGCATTGGGAATGCAGTTTCCTTCGTGTTGTTGGGACAGCTGTTTTCGATGCTGACGATCGATCAGTTCGGATTAATGGGCTCGCCTCAGACCACGATCTCGGTACAAAGGATAATCGGTTTGGTACTCATGGCTGTGGGTGTATTCTTGGTGGTGCGAAAGTAGGGGCCGGACCAATAGTTAAAAAGCAGTGCTAAGGCAGTTCTGAGGTGCTACAGCAGTTCTAAATCGTACGGTGCTGCTGATATTGAGAATTGAATTGAACCTGTTCTACCGTATGATAATTTCAATAAGGACGAATTAATGACCGCTAGTACGATGCCGGAAATAAAGCATCACTATATTACAGCGCTGGTCGATAGCAAGCGCTGGGACCAGCACCGGGTGCGTGATGACGACATCGTTATCACCACCTCCTACAAGGCTGGAACCACCTGGATGCAGGGAATATGTGCGGCCCTGGTGTTTCAACAGCCGCAGCCACCGATTCCCCAGGATGCACTCACTCCCTGGCTGGATGCAATTTTTGCTCCTATCGATGTCATCCTCGAGTTGTTGGAGGGGCTTGAACACAGACGCTACATTAAGACCCAACTCCCGCTGGACGGGCTTAAATTCTTTGAAGAAATCAAGTACATTTTCATCGGCCGGGACGGCAAGGATGTGTGGATGTCGATGTGGAATCATTGGCACAATATGACTTACGATGGCATCGAGACGCTCAATAACGCACCGGGACGACAGGGACCGCCTCTGCAGCACCCACCGCAGGAAATAGTGCCGGCCTTCGATGAATGCTTGAGTAGGGGCAGCTTCGAGTGGGAAGGCGATGGCTATCCGTTCTGGTCCCATTTGCACCATGCCAATACCTGGTGGGAATTTCGCCATCAGCCCAATATCCTGTTCGTACACTATGAAGACCTGTTAAAAGATCTTGACGGTGAGATGCGAAGGCTGTCAGCCTACCTGGATATACCGGTTAACGAAGACCTGTGGCCAAGCCTGGTCGAGGGGATGACATTTAAATCCATGAAGGAGAACGCCGAATTCATGGCACCGGGTGCCTCTCAAGGCATCTGGAAGGACACCAGCAAATTCTTTCATAAAGGCACCAATAAGCGCTGGCAGGGCGTGTTGACTGACGAGCAGGTTGCAGCCTACGACGCGCTGGCGCAACGACAGCTGGGCAAGGAATTGGCCCTCTGGTTAGAATTTGGCGGGCGGATCGATTAGACTGGAAATCAAGCCACTATCAATCACAAAACCAGAAGGTTTAGATCATGAATAAACCCGGATTTCGACTAGTTACAAATAGCGCTTTGCTGCTCTGCCTCGCATTGTTGGCATTTCAGGTTAATGCCCAGCGCGAGTTCGACGCGACCCGATTCGAATCCGCTATCGAGGCGTTCGAAGCCAAGGATAGGATGTCGAAGCCGCCCCAGGGCGCCATTGTATTGACCGGCAGTTCAAGCATTGCCCGCTGGAATGATCAGGCCGCCGCTGCGCTGGCGCCACTGTCCGTCATTCCCAGGGGCTTCGGCGGCAGTGTGATGGAAGACGTGCTGTACTATCTGGATCGCGTCGCCCTGACTTACAAGCCTCGAGCGATTCTGATTTACGAGGGCGACAACGATACGTTTTACAATATCGCCGAAGACAAGATCATCGGGCAATTCGAACAAATAGTCGCCAGGGTCCACGCCAACTCCGCCCAGACTCGAATCTACGTACTATCTGTCAAGCCCAGCGTTGCCCGGCAGAGTGTTTGGCCCCAGGCCCAACAAGTCAGTGCGCGCCTCAGTGCCATCGCCGAGTCAGACCCGCTGGTTCACTACATCGACGTGGCGACGCCATTTCTAAAGGCAGATGGCAGCGTGATGACGGATATCTTCGTCGAGGATGGGCTGCATCTGAATGACAAGGGCAATGCCATCTGGGGCGCTGCAATCAAGGCCGGGCTGATGAAGGTTGAAGGGCAGTTCGAGTAGGGTTTGTTAGCGTGGTTGCCTCATGGGTATTTTTGACCTAATCGAAGCCTCGATCAGGCTGGGGCTACCCATGGTAGTCATCACTTGGCTTATGTTCTCGTGGTTGTACAGCAGCGGTGAAATCGATCGCGAGGCTGACAACAGAGCTATCAAGCTACGTCTTAAGAAAATGAAGACCATCTTCAAAAAGAAGGAAGTACAAAACGCAAACTATATTTATAACAAATGGATGTGGTTCGGCAGCGGGTTCTATGGCTTGGCTGCATTGTGGACGTTTTCCGTTATTGAAGTATCGGACTTCCTCAGTTTCATATTCAGCTTTCCCGGTTTCGCCGTGTTATTTGAAGATGGCATCATCGGATTTGTTATTTCGGTAGCGCTTGGTCAGCTGGGTAATATGATTACCGCATTTATCTGGTTCAGCTACTGGCCCGTGGATTCCATACTACTGTGGATTCTAGTCGCCTATCTCGGCTACTGGGGCGGTGTCGAGTTGGCTCGACGCAAGGTCGAGGCGCCCCTCAATGAGTGGCGTGATAAATATTGAAATAAGAAGGGGTAGTTCGGGGAGAGTTCGGGGGACAGTAACCTTAATTCTCCCGATGCCTTATTTAGTGATCCAATACAAAAACAAGCTATGCGTCAGCTTACCTAAGAGGTGTTTCGTGCTGGGATCATTCTTCAAAGTCCTTTTATCTGGGCATAAATATTTTCGTGCAGAAACTGGACACAATTAAGGTCACTGTCCCTGGAATTCTGCCCTGGAATTCCTCAGTATCACCTGCCAGTACCACTATTTATTAATCGACCAAAAAACAAGCTGTTCATAAACAGCTTATTGGACCCGTACCAGAATGCCCGGAAGTTTGGATCATCAGTAAAACTTACGATGATCCCCTGCCCTTGTGCGCTGATCACCGCAGCGGCGGAATTATTGATTAGAGGCAGCTTCTCATCGGGCACGTAGCCACTCCAGAGTGAGTCTTCGGCATATACCAAGGGTGTGGCAAATGGGTTGGTCGCCTTATTCATGACCAGTGTGCCTCTCTTAAACAGCGGTACTTCCGATTCATAGAATCCCCAACCCAGAGGATGACTGAGATCAAGCCGGGCTCTGAATATACTACCGCCGATGACCTGGGATCCAGTGATGACTTCGAAGTCGCTGTAGTCAGCGTCTTCCAACCCAGGTGGCTCCACGTCAGCGAACGAGACATTGGAGATTTCCATATCGGATAACCACTTAGATCCCCGCTTGGTAGCAACTATCAAGCCGCCTTTCCGGTTCCAGTCTTGCAATTTTGTAACCGCCGCGCTGCTCACTCCTGTGTAGTTACCATCGAGTAATACGATGGTGTTGTATCTGTCGATACTAGACCTGTTGAATCGATCCACCGATACCAGCGTTGGTTTCATGTCGAATCGAGTGTCCAGCAAGTGCCAGGCCTGGCCAACTTCGTAAGCAGAAATTCCTCCTTCAGCCAGAATCAATACCTCGGGTTTTTCTACGTCTGCAAAGGAAGGGCTTCCGAGGTCGGGTCCTGTCAATGATCTGCCAGTACTAAATCCATACACGTCGATTGCATCTTGACTAACGATTTCCTCTGCCAGTTCATGAATATTTTCAAGTTCAATATCCTGAATGCCTAACGGAACTATGATTGAGCCCATGGCGAAGTCTTTGCCGTCAGAACTGATGAATTCCTGACTGGCGACTTTGACCCTTGCTCCTGCATTCAATAAGCGGTTAATCGCACGATGCGCATAGTAGCCATGCAATTCGAAGGCATAGGCGTAATCGCTGCGACCACCGATCAGCTGACCCCGGGGAAAGCGATCGAGATCAAACTCGGTTCCAAGCATTGCAGTGTTGTACTCGCGGCGATCGAGTGCCTCGTATTCCAGGTTAAAAGCAAGTGGCAAGGTCCAGGCAGACACATCGTAAAACAGACTGTCCTCGAACGTGTTGCGAATCTCAAACAGCGCATGCACCAGCCGGTACTGAAGTTGATTCAAGGGTACGATATAGCTCGCTTCCGGATTGAATGTGGCTTCACCGATCTGGATAGGTTTTGTCAAGTGATAGATATCAATCTTGTGCCGTTTGACAATTTCGGCCAGATGAAATGCTTTGGCTGGATCTTTATCTGACCCGAATACGTAAGCCTTGACCGGGTCGTCCGCGGCCAGCTCGGTTGCATTGGCATAAAAATCTCTTTGATAGGTCAATAATTCAGTGCGCATTTCATGAGCTGCTTTCACCGAAGCCAGAGCAGACCGATGATGATTGCGGATGGCAAAGGCAAAGGTAAGTATTCCGTTTGTGCTTTCCTGGGCGTGGCCTCGAGCACTCGCCTGTTCAAACAGAATGGCTACACCCCCATTGAAGTCCACGTAAGTAGGGCCTCGGCCTGGATAATAATCATCATAATTTTCTTTCGAAAAATACAGGGACTGAATGTCGTCCAGGCCTTCTTGAAAATAGGTAGAAATGGATTCAGTCAAGGAATAATTTTGCTCGGGTATCAACGGATGCACTCTGTTTGGCTCACCTGGCTGGAAGAAGAAAGTGGAGTTCGTGCCCATTTCATGGTGATCGGTATACAGGTTTGGCTTCCACTCGTGAATCCTGGCAACTCGCCCCTTTGTTTCAGGCAATTGAATCGGAATGTAATCCCTGTTGAGATCGAACCAATAGTGGTTAGTGCGGCCTCCTGGCCAGGCTTCATTTTGTTCGAGATTGTTGGGATCTGTGACCAGGTTCTGGCTCTTATGTGAGTTCACCCAACTTGAGAAACGATTGAGTCCATCTGGATTGATAGACGGGTCTATCAAAATAATGGTTTCCCGGAGAAGCTCCTCGATTGCTGCGCCCTGTGCTGCGGCGAAATGGTACAGCGTTACTAATGAAGAATTGGACCCACTTGCTTCGTTACCATGCACACTATGACCCAGCCAGACAACAGCGGGTTGCGCATCGATATCGACTGCATCGGAATTTAATTCGGTGAGTTGTAGATGTTCAGCCCTGATTGCATCGATGCGTTGATGATTTTGAGGCGAAGTAACAACAAGCAGTAGCAATGGTCGGTTTTCATAGGTACGTCCGTATTCTGAAAGCGTAACCCTGTCAGATGCCTCTGCTACGGCGACCATGTAGTTGACTAATTTGTCATGACTGACATGCCATTCTCCGATCTCATGACCCAGAACAGATTGAGGAGTCGGTACAGATCGATCATAACTTATGCCTTGTGGCAGGTAATAGGAGAGATCAACCTGGGCTGCGAGATTAGTTGACGCGATGATAAAGCCAACTGCAAAAAACAAACTAATTTTTTTCATGATTATTCGACTGGTAATTAGAACTGTGAAATATGGAGGAAGCAGCGATTTGCTGGTTATGCGCCCGTTGCTTCAGGGCCAGGCTCGTTCGACGACCCGGTCGAATGGCTGCAGTAGCCGTTGCGGTCGAAACGCCTGGCGTTGTTTCAGGTCGAAGATGTCCCCCGGTTCCATAAAATAGAATTTGCCGCCGGAGTCCAGCATGTGCTGGTGGTCGAAGATGGCGACATAGCTCTGTCCGATGACCTCGAAGCGATCGCCGCGCACCACAATTGCTGTGTTTTCATCCAATCCTATGCCGAGCAATTCCGGTCTGGCATCGATGATTTCTATCAGATCAAATTGCCGGTTGCGTCTGAGCATATGCTGGTCGATGGCGGACTGCCTGAGGAAACCGAAGCCGGTTTCGTGATCGCCCATCATGATGGTATTGTTCTGCGTGTCACCGCGAGCCAGGTAGGAGCCGAGAATTGTTGCCCCAGCGGAAGAACCGCCGATGACGCCGCCGCGATCGAGTAGTTCTATCAGTGCCTCATGAACCTTGGTGTCCAGATAAGAATCCGCCAGCCGCCATTGGCGACCACCGGTAAACCAGACCCCTGTCGCGTGCTTGATCGGCGCCGCAAATGCGTCGGTGTCTGCTAGCTGCCGATCGTAGGTATGCATTAGTGTGAGTCCGGTCAGACCCGCCTGCTGGAACTGCCGCAGACCGGGCCAGTCTTCACTGTAATCATCCCCGCCCCCTGCCGTTGGAATCACGACGATGGCAGCGTCAAGCCCGCCGGCAAGTGCTGCGAATCTTTGCAGGATAGTCAGATCCTGCATGCCGCCCCCGACGATGACGAGGGAACCTGTTTCGGGCCCCACAGTTTGTGCGATCGACAGCCTGCAGATCGATAGCAGCAGTAAGGCCATTAAAATGTGCCTGGACATAGCTTGCTTCCTCCTGTTCTTGATCAATCAATCCTGCCCCTCAATGCATGGCGCGATAAATATTGGAATAAGAAGTTATGAACCTAAATCGCATCGCTCACGCTGGAGAGATTGAAATCCCTTAACTTTAGCGCCGGCACCACGATGGGGGAGGCGACCGAGCTGTTTTCTGAGGCGGCGACTCGAACCGAGGGGCCAAGCATTTCGACGTTCTGTAACATCTGCGCCAGGGATTGATTGAAGCGAAAGTTCGTAACCGGGCGCGCGATCTTGCCATCTTCGATCAGAAAGGTGCCGTCCCGGGTCAGCCCGGTGTAAGAAATAATGCGGGGGTTCAATCCCCTTATGTACCAGAAGCGAGTGATCAATATGCCACGGCCCGTGGATGCAATCATGTCCTGCAGCGAATCCGTGCCTCCTTGCATAATCAGGTTCGATGGCCGCGGCAGGGCATCGACCCCTTTCTGCTTGGCCCAGAAGCGAGAGCGAAAGAGATTTTCCAGGCTTCCCGAACTCACCCAGCTCTGGCGCCTTACACGCTGGCCATCGGCGCTGAAGGGGGAGGTTTCCGCATCGCGGTGATCGGGGTCGCTCCAGATACTGACCTTGTCATCGAACAGGGCCTCGCCGATGCGGTTGCCACCCCCGGCTTTGGAGAAATAGGATCGACCCTCATCGGCGGTGCGTTGGTTAAAGGTATTCATCATCCGCAGCATCAACATGCCGACGGCGGTAGGCTCCAGAATGACGGTGTATGAGCCTGGATCCAGCGCGGTCTTGCGCCAGTCACGACATTTGCGTACCGCATCATCGGCAACGCGCTGACTCTCGATATTATTCCAGTCGTTGGCTTCGTCTCCTGCCCAACCCGATTGCAGGCCGTCGGGGCTGCGTGAGGTGAAGGTATAGGCGACGCCGGTGCTGGCATGAGAGCCGTATAGGCCATTCGAGGTGGCCACGCTAGAGCTGCCGGCTCGTACATCCATGTAGGAAGCGGCAATCTGACCAGCCGCCTGGGCTTGGCGGATGGCGATCGCGGCAGCCTCGGCCCGTGTCTGTGGCTCCAGCTCACCTGTCGATTCATAGTAGGCCTGAATCGGCTGGTAATTTTGAGGTCCTAACTCCGGCATATATTCAGGGTTCTCGGGTGCCAGCCGTGCCATATCTTCCGAGCGTCGCACCGCCTGTAGTAAATCACGCTCTGCCAGGCGGTTGGTTTCCACCGAGGCAACCCGGTTGCCGAAGACACTGGTGATGGTGATCGAAGTGCTATCGGCACCGCCGGCACTGGTGATGCGATTGGTGGCGACACGGGTATAGCCGCGCCAGCGCGAATCGATGCGCACGCGGCACTGATCGGCTGCCGACAATTGCAGAATCCGGTCGCTGATTGCTTTCAGATCGTCTGCGGACAAGCCCTTCGCTACTGCCATATGAGCATCCTAGCCGGTGTTCAAAATATCGATATTTCTAAACAGGGAAATCGGGCAGCCATGGGACACCGCATTCACCTGCATGGGCTGACCCTTGGCATCGCCGAAAGAGGCGCCCAGGTAATAGGTGCGGTCGCCGCCAATGACATCCAGTGAATTCCAGAACTCGGGGGTCCTGCCGACGTAGGCGACATCCCGTAGCATTCGGACCTTGCGGCCGTTTCGGATCTCCCAGAACACCTGGCCGGCAAACTGAATGTTGTAGCGTTGCTGATCGATGGAATAGGAGCCACGCCCCTCGATGTATATGCCGCGCTCGGTGGCGCCGATGACGTCGTCTTCGCTCAGGTTTTCTTCCCCCGGCAGCAGACTCACATTGGGCATGCGTTGAAATGGCATACTCTCCCAGTTTTGGCCGTAGGCGCAGCCATGGCTGCTAGTGATGCCGGTGTAGGGTGAGATCCACGCCGCCTGGTCTCTAGTAGTCTGGTAATCCACAAACACGCCGTCTTCGATAATCGGCCAGAATTCCGCAGCGACGCCTTCGTCGTCCCAACCGGTGGTGGCACAGCCGCCAAATTCTGTGCGGTTGCCAACGAATTGCATGAACTCGGGCCCCAGCCGCATCTTCCCTAACACATCTTCCGGGGGATAGAGGAACGAGGTGCCGGCATAGTTCGCCTCGTAGCCCAGGGCTCTATCCAGTTCGGTGGGGTGACCGATGGATTCATGAATGGTGAGCCACAAATTGGAAGGATGCAGTACCAGATCCCACTTGCCCGGTTCTACCGGTGTTGCCTCCAGCTTCATCGCCGCTTCTTCCGCCCAGCGTGAGGCATTACCCGACAGCTCCAGCCCCATCACATACTCGTAGCCACGACCGGCAGGTTCTATCACCGCGCTGCGAGTCTGAAAGTCGCTGCCATCGGCGGAGATGGCAGTAATATTGACGGAGGGATTGATGCGATAGAAGGTCTGTTTAATAAGGGAGCCTTCGGAGGTCGCTACCAGTCTCTCCTCCCGCACCGAGAGTATGCTGCTGGACGCGAAGCGAATATTATTCACCCGCATGGCTTCCGCGTTGGTTCTCAGGAGCAGGGCTGCCTTGTCTTCCAAGGGCACATCGAATGGGTCGATGGAATGCGGGGTGACCCAATCGGCGTCCGGGTAGACATCCACCGGTGCTAGAGTCGTTGCCGAGGGGGCGACCGCGTTGTTCGCCGCGGCGATTCTCACCGCGTCCCTGGCCATCTTCGCGACCGCGTCGCGGCTGAGGATCTGGCTCGCAGAGAATCCCCACGAGCCTCCCACCAGGGCGCGCACATTGATGCCGAAGGAATCCGTACTCTGCACCTGGGTGATGGTTTGTTCCCGGGTGCGGATAGCTTCGAATTGGGTTCTGATCACGCGGCCATCGGCGTAGTCGGCGCCGGCATCCATGGCCACATCGATGGCGTATAAAAGCAAGGTTCTTTCGGAGGAAGTCAGGCTCTGTGCCGCAATCTGCGGTGACATGTTTACAATGGCACTACCGGTTGCAGTGGCAGCGGCCAGTTTCATAAAACCACGACGCGAAAACTGCCTTGGCAAATGCATGGGCGAGCCCTCCCCTGAAACGGAGCCGAAGTGATTTAAGGGGATGGGCAGGGGTCGCACTGTAGTATCCTTTTGCTGGCAGCATAGCGTAGAACCGGCAGCATGCCAATTCGATGGCGGCATCGCCAAGGGGGAATTACCGATCCAGGTTCTCGGTGAACAAATTCAAAATTCTCCGGTACTCATCCAGCCAGCTCGAGGCTTCGCGAAAGCCATGGGCTTCGATCGGATACATCGCCATTTCCCAATTTTCTTTCTTCAATTCGATGAGTCTCTGTACCAGGCGCACGGAATCCTGGAAGAACACATTGTTATCCTGCATACCGTGGGCGATGAGTAGCGGCTTTTCCAGACCTTCCGCAAATTCTATGGGGGAACTGCGCTCGTAGGCGGACGGGTCCAGGCTGGGAATATTCAGTATATTGGAAGTGTAACCATGATTGTACGCCGCCCAGTCGGTAACGGGCCTTAGCGCGGCACCGCAGGCAAACAATTCGGGTTGCTTAAACATGGCCATCAGCGTCAGGAAGCCACCATAGGATCCACCATAGGTACAGATCCGATCACGATCGACATGCTTGTTTGCCACCAGGTAGTCAATGCCGTCCGCCAGATCCTGCACCTCGGGCGTCCCCATCTGTTGATAGATGGCGGTGCGCCAGTCCCTGCCATAGCCACTGGAAGCGCGGTAGTCCATGTCCAGCACCACGTATCCTCGTTGCACTAACAGCGAATGAAACATGAATTCCCGGAAATAGTTGGACCAGCCTTGATGGGCGTTTTGCAGGTAGCCGGCGCCGTGGATGAAGATCACGGCGGCCCTGGCAGCGCCACTATCGCCCAGCGGTGTATAGACACGCGAATGAATGGGGTCACTGACCTGGGAGGAAGGCACCGCGATAAACTCCGGCTGTGCCCATGGCAGGTTATGGAATTCTTCGCTGATAGTGTGGGTTATGCGCGTGGCCCTGGAATTGGGCCTCGTGGTTTTTACATAAAGCTCCGTTGGGCTGAGTGCGTCACTGTGCGTGATCAATAATCTGGACTCGTCGGGGGAGAGCAGGAATCGATTCCTGCCTCCGAGATCAGTGACCTGTTCCAGTTCCGCGTCGGCGAGTTGTAGTCTGAAAATTTCATAGATCCCGGGATGATTCACGTTGGCACTAATATAGATTTCCCGGCCATTTCTGGTGACTACAGGGTCCTTGACTTCAAATTTTCCGGCAGTTAACTGGGTGGTTTTACCGGCTTCGTGGAGATATAGATGGCCATAGCCATCCAACTCGGACAGGAACACAATGGATTCATTGTTTGGTAACCAGTGCGCGGCGATAAACTGCCGGTTGATCCAGGCCGGATCGTGATTGTGATGGACCACTCGCACATGATGACTACTCATGCCCAGTGGCAACATTCGCACCGATTCCGAATCAAATCCGTCGCTGGCGTCCGCTTCCGGTGGCTCAAGGCTGAGATCCTCGGTATCGACCGTCAGCAGCCAGCGATCTTTATTGTCGCGACTGATCGCCTGAAAAAGAACCCGATCGCCTTCCCGGTTCCACTGTAGGCCGGTAATTTGCAGCTCACGCAGGGAGTCCTCTGCGTCGTCCTCATTGCCGTCGTGCTCCCGTGGCAGTTGCTGCTCCAGGGGGTCTTGATCGAGAGTTGGCAAGCCTGACAGTTCAAGCTCTGCGAACTCATGCTTGAGCAGATCGAAGATAAACAACTGGTGATTAGCGAAGTCGGTGGTTCCCACTCGGCTACGAACCTCCTGGGATTCAACGTAGCCCGAAGCAGAGACATAATTCGGCATGCTGCCGGCCTTGCCATCCTCCTGCTCTGTGCTGTTCCTGGTGACTGCTAGCAGCCAGTTTTCCCTGGGTGAGAGCGCGGTGGAAATGATTTCCATGTCCTCGCCCAGGTAGAAGGGCAGCGGGGGCCGGCCACTGTCCTGGCGTTGGCTTTCGCGGGCAAAATCTTCAGCGGAGGTTTCTCTTTCTTCTGTTAGCCGGATAATGTCAAACAGTCGTAGCTGCTGCTCCTCGATGTAGTCGCGCTCTTCCTCTTCATCGGGGGAGTCTTGCAGGCGGAGATCTGCCGCTTGATATTCCAGGCCACTGGCAAGGTCTCTAACCAACAGCGTGTTGTTTCGATTAAAAAACACCTTGTTACCGTCAGCGCTGAAAGCCGGGTTGGTTTCGTCGGCCGCGGTACGTGTGAGTTGCGTGATTTCATTACGACGCAGGTTCTTGACATAGATGTCGCCTGCTCGTTCGTAGACTTTTAGCCGGAAGTCGGAAGATAGAATGTCACCCGCCACATCGGCACTGCTATATTGCGCCGGCGTGACCAGTTCAAGGTCGTCGCCGTCGCGTTCTACCCGGTACAAATCGACATGCTCCGACGACTGCCTTTTCTGGAAAAAATAAATAGAATCGCTGTCATCAGACCAGTAGGCTTGTTGCGGAGCTCGACCAATCCAGTCGGGTTCGGCCATGATCTGCTCGAGAGAAATGGTCTGTGAAAAAGCCGAATTCGCAGCAATCACACTGGATACTGTGAACAATAAATTCAATGCGGTGGCAATTTTTGGTCTGGCCTTATCCATTTTTTGGTTCCGCTTCGAAATTGAGGGGATTGTCTAAGTTAGTCGACACTAGGCGATCGCTTTGCGGGTAGTCCTTATCCATATCTCGGCAATACTGCAATGCAAGACAAAGGCGATGGTAAACGCAATGATCGAAAGCATCTCTGTTTCCTGGCGCGTCGGATTGCCAACGATGATCAATGCCGGTATGAAGATTAAGCGCATGGTGGCGATGCTGAGGCCGATGGCAAACGCTCGCATCATCCACTCGCGGTGTAATGCAATCTCTTTGCTTCTAATGTAAAGAAACCCTCTGACAATAGAGAAGAGGAAAAGAACACCAAAGAAGCCGATCACCAACTGCTCGGAAACGCCGGAGTAGGGAACGATAAGACCCAGAAATAGAGCCGTGGCTCCCACCACCAGACCGATAGCCGACAGTACTCTGCCTGCAAAACGATGGGTGTTGAGTGATCTCTTTCGCAGTGTCGCGGAAAATTGAAATGGCGCCAGGACCAGATAGATGGCGCCAGGTATCACATGAAAGTTCGTTATATTTGGATAGTCTATGAAACCCTGGTTATTGGGTTCGTGAGTGAAGAAAAATATGGATCCACCGATACCGCTTAATGCCAGAAATCCTATGATGAAAGGCAGGGCGGCAGTGGAGGGAGTTCTTATTTTTAGCATCTGGATGTTTTAGAACTCGTCGTAGCCTTGGGTGAGTTCAATGAAGGTACCCGCCGGGTCGGTGATGAATGCGATCTTCAATCCAATCGAGGGGATATCCCGAAAAGGCACGTCGAATTCAATGCCCTTCGATTCAAGGTATTTGCAGAATGCCTCCAGGTCGTCAAACTCAAATCCGATATGGTCTAAGGCGGAACCTCGGGTAGGTAATCTAGTTTCCTCAGAGTCACCGAAACTCATGTTCATTCCTGGCGCGTTGGTGGTGGTAGTTATCCTGCCTCTCGGTTTTACTTCCAGGCCGAAAATATCCGTGTACCAGGCCAGCAGTTCCTCGAACTGGGGAGTTCTGAAGTGAATATGGTAGCCACTAATTTCCGTAGACAGTCCTTGATCCTCCTGCAATTCTACATAGACCTCATCCGGCAGCATGACATAGGCGTTGGACTGGCCCTCGGAGCCAATAAACTCTGGCCCCACTTCCATGCCTGCGGCGCGCCATTTATCCAGAAAACCAGCGATGTTGCGCACCTTGAATCCGAAGTGATCCATCAGGGTATCGCGAGTCCCCATGGTGGGTTCTCGCGCTGTCAACGCTACCAATAAATTGGGCAGGCGCACCGCAGTCAGCGCGCCTTTTTGCACCACCACACCGCCGAAGTGATCGACCCAGATCCGCTTGTGCAGTTCGATATCTGATACATTCAGGTGCACATGTCCATAAGTCATGCCGGCGGCATTGGGAACCGCCAATTGTGCGTGGGCCGGTAGCGCCAGCAGAGCGGTTAAAATCAGGGAAGCGAACACTGCAGCCAGGAATCGCATGATGCATCTCCTCGTTATTGTTTTTTCTCCAAAACAGGTGCCCAGCATAAAGATTTGGGGCTGCGGAGTCCATCTGGGAAGCGCTGGTACGCAGACTAAAACCACACCGAGGCCAGCAATTCATAAGAGCGGCGCCTGGCCACAGGATCATGGGTGATGGTGACCAACATTATTTCGTCGGCCTTAAACTGCTGCGCCAGACTCAGCAATTTCTCCTTCACCTGTGCCGGTGTCCCGACCGCGCGCCGGTCCTGATTTTCCGCAATGATCTTGAGTTCACCTGCCGAATAGTCATAATTCTCCGCCTCTTCCACACTCGGAAAAGGCCCCGGATTCCCCCGCAACAACCTGATAAACCACAGGTCTCTGCTGCGAGACAGGCTCAGCGCTTCCGCTTCCGTCGCCGCCGTTATGCTGAACAGCGTGAGAGCGGTGTGGGGCTCGTTGCAATTGGGTCCGGGTTTAAACCGCTCGCGGTAGTGCGCGAAAATATCAGGCCGAATCGTCGGATTGATGAAGTAGGCGAAGTTGTAGGGCAAGCCGGTCAGCGCCGCCAGCGTCGCGCTGTCTTCGCTGGACCCCAGCATCCACAATTGCGGCGGGATTTCTACCTGGGGGAAGGCACGGGCATTTTCCATGCCCGGCGTGTGGGGATCGGAATCATTTAACAGGGCCTGCAGATCCAGCACCATATTGGGGAAATGTTCCGCGCCAACCCTGGAGCCGTAGCGGATAGCGGCGGCGGTAAACGGATCCGTACCCGGGGCCCGACCGATGCCGAGGTCGATTCGGCCCGGATACAGGGTCTGCAACAGCTTGAAATTCTCCGCCACCTTGTAGGGGCTGTAATATGGCAGCATGACACCGCCAGAACCCAGCCGGATTTGCGTTGTTTCTGCTCCCAGTCTCCCCAGGAGAACTTCCGGGGAACAACCGGCCAGGGCATTCGATGCATGATGCTCGGCGACCCAATAGCGATAGTAGCCCAGTTCGTCCACGAGGCCCGCCAATTTTATGGTTTCGGAAAGGGCTTCGGAAGCATTGCTGCCACTCAATATGGGGGATTGATCGAGCACTGAAAGTTTGAGTTGTTTGGCCATATATTGAATTCGCAGGGGGGCTGAAAACGGTGATTTTGTTGGGAATTAGCGCTTTTTTATTGAAAGTGGGAAGGATGGTAACACACCAGCCCAATCCAACTAAATAAGGCTCTAAATCAGTGGATTTCCCCCATGAAAACTTTAGTAACTGCTGCGAGAATAGACTAATATCGAGTAGCGCCCCAGTGAAGGGCGTTGGTATAATCACAATATCCTACTATCAAGAAGGTGAGAAATAATGCGCAGAAAATTTCCTTGTAAACGGAAAGCAATCGCTCTGGGAGTAATCCTTGCTAGTTTTTCAGTCCCTGTAGCTGCTCAAGACGACATAGAAATCGAAGAAGTGATCGTTACAGGCTCATTCATCCGCGGCACGCCGCTGGATGCACCATCACCGGTCCAGATCGTGGATCG
>CAJXIY010000032.1 GCA_913054495.1 uncultured Gammaproteobacteria bacterium
GAGGGACTCATAATCCGTCGGTCCCAGGTTCGAGTCCTGGTGGGCCCACCATTTTCCCTATTTAAATCAATGCGCTACAAGATTTTATCCGATCTGTAGCGCATTTTTATTGCTTACACACTGCTTACACACTTCTTTTTTGCTGCTTGCACACTTTTATCTAAGTAAAAGTCCACGTACGGATATTGCATTGGCCCATGCAGAATTGCCTGTGCTGAGTAAAGCCAATGTTGAAATATTCGAGAAATGCTACAGCAAGGTGAGTGCGAGGATGAATGCTGTGGAACATGCTAGAAGAATAACTCGTCGCTCTGGTAGAGGTTACTGAATGATTCCAGTTAGGAATCGATGATGTTTGTACCCATTTGATTGGTTCATACTGCAAATTGTCGCAGCATGAGGATTAACTTGTCAGTACCCTTTGTAGTACTTAGTGGGGTTTGGATCGTGTGTTAGCAGAGCAATTATAGTCACGGTTTTTGCACATGTGCAATTTGAGACATGACCTTGTACTCTATTACGATGAACTAATTGTCCGCTACCGGCCAGAAGGCAGAGAAAATAAATCTGATCCCTTTTGTCCTGAGCTGGTTGTATTTTACCTGAAATTTTCATTTGTAATTTATAAGAAGAGAGGGATTTGTGGATAACTCGGAATATTTAGGATGTGTAGACGAAATATTGAATAAAATAGATGAGGCGTTAGACGATCTCGATTTAGATATTGATCTTGAAATGGGAGATGGCAAGCTAATCATTGTCTTTGATGATAATCAACAATGTATTCTCAGCCGCCAAAGAGCGACCCAACAACTTTGGTTGGCCGAGCCAGGCGGCGGTTGGCATTATGATCTTAAGGATGGCCAGTTCATTTGCGATAAACGCGGTCTGGAAATTCTCAAGACTCTTGAAATATTGTTATCAGAAAAACTCTCTCAGAAAATATTGCTGACATCATCATCCAACGACTGAAATCCACTCTGACTTTAAACAAGCAACAATTGCATTTTAAGGGGGCCAGGCCGCGTTAGAATAAAGTCCAAATTTGTTGCACCACAGGCGAATTACTTCATAGCTTACTACAATACCCCGCTTCGCCAGTAAATCTTCGATATCTCGATGTCTAAGATTGAACCGGCGGTAAAGCCAGACGGTATATTGGATAATTTCAGGCGGAAATCGGTGACGCTTGTATGCTTTTAATTGGTTCATACTGCAAATCGTCGCAGAATGAGGATTAACTTGTCAGTACCCAACTAAGAGTTCTGCAGAATCTCCAGAAATGCAATGATCCGAGCTGCATTTGCCCCCAAATCCCCTCCTCCTACTCTTGAGTTTGAACGTAGATCGACCACAGAACCTGTACTCGATGGACGCACACGAACCACGATATCGTCAACAAACCGAAATACGCTGGTAGTGTCATAGGCCTCTATGCGTAAGGCCTCAGCGTCTACCAGGGTAACTGTCCAACCTAGTGACTCGGCCGCTTCCCTACAACGTTCGAGAACGTCTGCAGGTGACTCGCTCAACTGCAATGACCCCAAGTCCGGAAACCCGTTGCGCTGTTGGTCTGGCACGCTAGGACCACCGTCTGGATAGTCGACCCCGTTAGCCCGGCCAGGCGCATTTCGAACCGCATCGGAGAAGGCAGGAGGATCGTCTATACTGGTAGTCACGTCATGAATGGGAGGTGCGCTGCCCCCCGAGCTTATGCCATTCAGCAAAACAAGGATGAGTGCCACTCCCGTGCCAACCCCGACCCAGGCACGCTCCCGTCCGCTACGCCCAGAGCTTTTGCGTGTCCGCAGCAATCCAATAATGCCTAATACCAGGGAAATTATGCCAAGCAGTGCAGCCAGGGCGAAGGAAGTGAATCCCATCAAGGGCGCAATGAGTCCCAGTAGAATTAGCACTGGACCAAGCAGCGCAATCACTACAGCCGTAACGCCAAATCCTGCGGATATTGCTGCTACTCTCGATCGTTCACTCATTTTGAAATTTCTCCATCAATGCAAAAACTATTTGTTAGGGGTGTTGCCCCTGGGATAAAGGGGACCGAAGGTGTTGCTTAAGAAATTAACCGTCGACTACTTCGAACAGCCAGACTGATCCACTCGTAATTGCTACGCCAGCGGCCGGATTGACTTCGGCGGGAGCGCCGAAATACTTGCGCGCCACTTCGGACATCACCGCGGCCGCAATGGGGCCTTCAGTAATTCGATTGAGTCTCTGCTCGTAAATGTTGTCATCTACTCGAATCAGGATGCGATTGTCTTGCTCTATGTAAGTTGGCCATTGCTTCCAGAGTCGCCCTATAGTTGAGTTCATGTAACCACTCACGATATAGAGTTTGCCATCAACCACCGGAACCCAGAGCGTTCGAGAGGTGTTGGGATTGTAGGTTTGAATCTCCATTTCTTCCCGCTCCTTGAGAAAATCCCAGTTTTCTGGAGAAGCCACTACTTCACCGCTGCGAAACGGGCCACCGATGCTGATAGTGAACCAGGGGAAGAACTCCACCGGGCCATCGCTAAGACGCATTCCCCCGTATGCTACTCCGATCATTAGGACAAAGGCGCCGAGCACGAACGCAGTCCATTTTGCGATTTTTTTTAGCATGATTTTTCCTTCTCAACAAATGGGGTAACAAATGGCGTCAGGGTAAAAATACAGTAGTTTTACGCCGCGGTCGCCCCCATTCCGCCGCCCGAACCAAGAAAAACAGGTCTACCCCTTAGTTTGTCTCCCAATTTGTTATAACTCTTACAGCGGAACTGCGTCTAAAATAAATACCCAGCTGAAGGTATTGACAAGTTAACTTTATTTGGGTGTAAATTAACTCGAAAAGTGGCTGTAAGTCATTGATTTGTCGTTGACAGAAGAACTTATTTCACTCTGAAAAGGGCAAAATTTGGGTTAACTTGTCAGTACCCGGAAGCTGTATTGCCTGTGGAGGGTGGGGATCGGGGCAGTATCTGAGAAAACTACAGGGTCTGGTCTTGCGACTTAAAAGTCAGCAGAGGTAACTTCTTAAAATGTACCATTAATACTCAGCGACACCGATCTGCCGGAAGAACTGCACTGGTCTTCAATTTCTTCGAGAATCCCGCTGGAAATACGGCCCACAAAGCGTTGCCTTTCCCGGCAATTCTCGCCGTCGTTAAAAAATCGTCGCACATCCAGTCGAAAGGTAATGTCGTTAAAACCTCGCCATTCGACGAAACTCGACCAGTAGGGATCACCTGACGACAGTTCTATATCATCAATATCGTAGCGCAGACGACCGCCGTCAAAATAGTTACTCCAATTCACACCGTAGTTCAAATTCCAGTTGGGGATGTCGTGGCGAAAACCAAGCGTGGTGCGTCCACGGAAAGTAAACAGGAAGCGTCGCTCGATGCCCAGGAATGGATCGGTAATCTCTGAATCTTCAGCGGACAGGCTGCCGGTTATCTGCAGGTTGGGCATATCGAACATTCGCATGCGGATACTGCCGTTCACATCCAATCCATATCTGATACCGTCACCGATATTGCCATTGGCGCTCTGCAGAACGTCCTCCGAAGGCGAGACATCCAGTCGCTCTATCCTATCGTGCCAATCTTCGTAAAATATTCTACCGCTAACAACCCCTATATCATTTGGCAGGCGGTATTCGGCATTGGCTTCGTAGTTCCAATACCACTCCTGCCTCAGGTTGGCGTTACCCGCCTGCACGTTAGTGTCTTCATCCTCGTTATCAGTGGCAGCCACGAAATCGTTGAAGCTTAACTGCTGCACAACTTTTTCGATGATTCCCCTCAGCTGCAAGGTAGGGGTCAGGTCATACCTGAAATCAATTTTGGGTTTTACGAAATCGAAATCCCGTTGCTTCGAAACATCCCCCTTCTGGGTGATCTCGGAATACTCATACAAAACCGATGTCTCCAGAGACATTCTCGGGCTGAAGATCCAGTTATGGATCATGAAGGGCTCATAGCGAATTTCTTCCACGGTGGAATTGGCGTTGGAAACAGAGACCGGCACCAGTCCGCCATGGTCAGCCGAAGGAGTACCGGTACTGCTGGCTTCACCGAAGGCCAGGTTTGAATCGAGGATGGTCTGCGCCCGCTCAACACCGAATTCGATATCCTGCCCTTCGAATATATCGAAGGTGTAGGAGCTGCGAGCAATGCGTTCCCTGGTAGTACTGCCGGAGTCCAGGAACAGGTTCTTGATCTCGCTGCCATCATCCTCCAGGTCCCAACGTTCCCTGGTATTGGCTGTTGTAAGCGCGTTGCTGATAAACAATATCTTGAAGCGGTCACCGCGGACGGTATTGTATTCATAGTCACCGCCAATCTCCCAATTTTCAATTTCGGCAGAATTCTCTTCACGTTGCAGGAACACAAGGTTCGGCACAAGCTTTAGATCGGTGGTGCGGCGAAACAAATCTGCGTCCCCGTCACCATTCGTAAACTGCGCGTTGAATCGGGCGCTGCTGTTGGCATTGATCTCGTAACCCAGGTTAGCGCTGGCAGTTGAATTGCCGCCATCGGTTGCTCTGTCTTCATGGATGCGATCATTGGGCGAGAAATCCCCCAGCACGGAGTTTTCTTTGCTGATGTTTCTAAAATAAACGTCCGACGTCCCGGCGCTTATTTGAAAATCCAGTCCGCCTTGTTGGCCGCTATAAGAAAGACTGCCGGCAGGGGAAACAGTATTGTCTTCCGACTGTTCTGCGCGGACCTCATATTGCATGGTAGAAGCACTGAACTGATCAAACAGCACCACGTTAATAACCTGGCCGCTGCCGCGTACATCCAGCTCCCCCGAGGTGCCCCGTATGATCTCGATGTAGTCGACCTGGTCGGAAGTTATCCTGCTGAGCTGACCGCTAGTACTGTTGTTCTTCCCGGCGGTACGCTTGCCGTTAATCAGTATTTCGCTGCCGCGACTGCCGCTGCCAAATCCTCGGCCACCCCCACCGCCGCCTCGAGATCCTCCGGCAGGACCGTTGCCGCCACCAAACCCTCCGGAGAAACCGCCGCCGCCAAAACCACCGCGGCCACCACCAAAACCACCGCCGCTCAACCCGGGAATTCGATCCATCATGTCCTGGGCAGTAACCGGTGCCCATTCAACGAAATAGGAGGCTGGGTATCTGACCGTGGATTCTTCGCCCACATTATCCTGGGCGATAGAAAGCGACCCTAGACCGAGGCATAGCACGAAAAAGCTGGTGCGAATCAAAACAAGTTGTCTGGTCATCAAGTCTGTCTCTGATTGTCGTTCTCGAGGGTATCGGTTGGCACACTGAACCAGTACTGCGCCCGGATTGATAAAGCGTTGTTTGGATATTGAATGATCTCAGGTGGAAATCGGTGGCTAGACATTGTTGATGATTTCATGGGCCGAATTGTCACAGAATGGGGTATTGACTAGCGATCTACCCTTTCGCCGCACAGATAAACATCTCGAATTTGACGCGTGTTGGTAATGTCTTCGAGAGGATTGGCATCCAGCACAATAAAATCCGCACTGCGTCCAACGGCAATGATACCCGTGTCTTCCATACCAAGAAACTCTGCACTGTTGGAAGTCGCCGCTACTATGGCTTCCATTGCTGACATGCCGGAAGCGACCATGTCCTCGATCTCCACATGGGCCGCATAAGGTGTATTGCCGTCCGTACCCAGCGCGATGCGCATGCCTGCCTGATTGAGTCGATCAAGATTACGCGCCTGTATGCCCCAACCCTCCTGGGCCAGGGGATTCGCTGTCTGTGATTGCAAATTGTCCAACTGTTCGGCGGAGACAAATCCTGCCAACCAACTGTAATCAGTAGGGATACCTCGATAAGGCATATTGGGGACAAGAACCACTTCCGGCCTCGCCTCCACCATAGCAACAAATTCATCGTCAATGTCCATGTCCCTGACGCCATGAGCAAATGCGTCGATTCCGGCTTCCAGCAGCCCTTTGGCATCAGCAAGGGTGAATATGTGGGCTGTCACACGAATTCCATTTTGGTGCGCTTCATCAATCACTGCTCCATACAGTTCCGGTGTCATTTTTGCATACTGACCGCCTCGGTCATCTACCCAAATCTTGATAATGTCTACACCCCTAGCCGCTTCAGCACGCACCGCTTCCCTCGCTTCATCCGGTGTATTTACCCAGTGAGGCGCTTCTGTGCGACCTGGTTCCGGGCGAGTTATACCCCGTCCTGCAGTAAAGTATCGAGCGGCTCCTGGGGGTGTTTCCTGCTGCACTGCAAACACTATATCGTCGCTATCCATACCCAAACTCATCGCAGCATTGACACCAAATTGAACCCGATTCCTTAAATCCTGGATGAGGCCACTACGGTCTGTGTTCAGATGAACATGGGTGTCAGCCATCATCGGCATGATAGTAGCTCCGCCAAGGTCCAATCTTTCCGCACCTACGGGAATGTCGACAGCAGCGCTTGTTCCGACGGCTATAATGAGGCCGTTATCCACCAATATAGTTCCATTATCAATAGAGGCTTCATTCCGGCCCGTGATTATTCGGGCACCTTCATACGCCACCGCAGTAGTCACAAGCACCGGATCATTTGCACTCTGCACTGCCTGCTCTTCAGAGGAACAGGCCGCTAGCAGGATTGGAAATAGTGCAACAAAGGATGAAAAACGGGAAAAAGAAGATGAAATGGTCTGCATGAGCCCTCCGGTAGATCTGGTTATCATTCAGGACTGAAAACAGTAACGAATATTGATCAAGTGTTCAATATTTTTGGTATTGACGAGTTCATAGCCTGAATCAACAAATTTCACTATCTGGCCCCATCTACACAGCAACTGCCTTTTCCCAAGTCGCAATAGCCCGCAATCTGATCTCCACAATCTCATCTACCTTCAAGCAGGTATTGACAGGTTAACTAGCTAAGCCAAAAAAAACCGCGGAATTAGCGTTCTATTGGGAGTTAACTTGTCAGTACCTTCAACTAAATTGGGCTTGTATATATACCTATATAGGAATATGATTTCTTTCATGCCTCGAGCTTTGAATACATACGACGCTTTCACAGCCATCGCCGAACCCAAACGACGAGAGCTTATGGAAACGCTCGTCGGTAGAGAACTAAGCGTTAATCAGGTGGTCGGACTGACTAAATGGAACCAACCTATGGTTTCAAAACACCTGGGGGTGCTCAAGGAGGCTGGCCTGGTGTCAGAAAGAAAAGAAGGTCGGCAGCGTATCTATAGCGTGAATGCAGATCAACTTAAACCGATACAAATCTGGATAGCTCAATTCCAAAAGCATTGGAATACGAAATTCGACCAGCTAGACAATTACCTAACTGAATTACAAACCAAGGGGCCAACGATGAATGAAGAAATTTTCGTAGAGCCATCAATTTTGACCAAAGATTACAAGGCCCCTATGTTGCTTGTTTACAATGCATGGACCCAAGAACAGCGCTTATGCAAATGGCAGATTCAAAATAAGGAAATTGTCTGTGAATACAAATTCTCCGATATTAGATCTGGGGGTTCGGCACTTCACAAGATGACGATGCCCAACGGCAACGAAATGTGGTTGCTAACCAAATATCACGAACTCACTCCACCAGATACCATTGTTTTTACACAATACGAATCAAATGAAAATGGCGACATCGTGTCACCGAGAATGGCGAACTGGCCCAAGGAAATAAGAGCCAGTATAAAGTTAAGCGAATCTAACGGCGTTACTAATATGCAGTTCATTTGGCAGCCAATAAACCCAACTCCAAAAGAGGCTGAAGCATGGGAAGCCTCGCGCTCTCAACACGGTAAAGGCTGGAGGGGAGGATTCGAAATGCTTGCTATTTATCTTGCCACCATTGACAAATAGGGAACTCCTGATATTTCTGTACATAAAATAAGAGCGATTTAGCATGAAAAAATTGCACAGAGCGGACCTGTATTGCTGGTCGGAATTCAACGAAGATAGGAACATCGATTTTCATTCGATTCTTTGGGTCAGACCTGAAGGTAATGTTCTATTCGATCCATTGGCACTCAGCGATCATGATCAAGCCCACCTTGAATCCCTCGGTGGTGCGAAAATAATTATCATTTCAAACTCAGATCATTGCCGTGACGCAGAAAACATTAGTACGACAACCGGCGCAACCATTTATGGGCCTGCTGAAGAACAGGAACACTTTCCAATCGAGTGCAGTCACTGGCTCAGGGAGGGCGACAAACTAGTTGATGGTTTAAGTATCTACCAGGTCAACGGCTCTAAAACAGCTGGCGAGCTTGCCTTCGTGATTGACTCTCGCACCTTGATTACCGGTGACTTGGTGAGATGCCATGAAGGGGGAAAACTCGCACTACTACCCGACCCGAAACTTAAGGACAAAAAACAGGCAATACTTTCCGTTAAAAAGCTCGCCGATTTGAATCGAATCGAAGTGGTTTTACCTGGTGATGGATGGCCGGTATTTAGCGGGGGTCAGCTTGCGCTAAAAGAGTTACTTCAAGCATTGAGCTAAGTCAGTCGCTACTTATTACCCCTCCACCCCGCCTTTCAACAACGGTTGCTGTTCCCAATATTCTCTAAAGCGAATTCGGCTAAGAAAGGATACTGATGGGTTAATAATTTAGGGGGACTGTTAGCACCTGCAATATTGATATTTGTACGATACGCCCTAAATCTAGTCAACTTGTTTAGATACGCCCCAGGAATGATCTCGAGTGATCAGTGCCTCCAACTTCACAGAACCCACGAATATCATGGGCTTCTTGGCCCGCAGCAAGTACCTTTAACAAACTCTCCTGGATGTCTTTCGTTACCGACCCTCGGTGGCCGACATCCATGATAGCCAGATTCAATGGCTCCGGGCTTTGGCCCGAAATGCTGAACGAGACTCGGCTCCCTTAATCACTTTTTAAGGAACGCTAATGCCAAATTCCAATCTTCTGGTTCCTGGTACCGGTGGAATTACCCTGATGGACAACACTGGCAAGGATATCGGCTGGCCCGTTATGATGCGCCTTCGAGGGATTATCCATGGGCTCAGCGGGCAGAGTGATCAACACCTGGGAGAACTGATAAGTATGGAGCACCGTCCCGGCCAGATAGCGCCGGTGAAGACGTCTCTGCTTCCAGGTACCTCCTTGGCTCCCGGCCACGTCCTTGATGTTGCATATAATCAGATGAAACCTGGGTTCAATCACTTTTTATATGATTGGCGTGCAGATCTTCGGTACTCTGCGGCACAGCTTAAAGACTTCATTGTCCAAAGACGTCCCAACAATGGCAAATGGAATCTGATCGGTCATTCTCAAGGCGGCCTGATTATCATCCTCGCCAGCAATATGTTTGCATCGACGACGGAATTCGCCGATTTCGTTACCACAGCAACGCTGGTAGCAGCCCCAATTGCGGGCACTTTGAATACTGCGGAAGCCTTCATACTGGGCAACAATGCCGGGCAACGGCTCGCGCCTGTGATGCGCCACGCGATTCGGACATGGCCCGGCATCTACCAAATGCTCCCTGCCTGGCAGTCAGTTTTGCGCGCAGACGGCTCGGTAGCAGCTGCATCACGCCAACTCAATCAATCCGGCGGCTGGCCTGGCCTTGGTGATATTCAGAGCGACCTGTTATTACGGGCCCGTGAGGTACAGCAGGACCTGCAGAATCCTATTGGCAATATGGACGGCGTCGACGTCAGGTTCTATTTTGCACAGAACCGCAAAACCAATAGCAGCATTCGAAGACCGTCCTCTGGTCCCATGCTATGGGATCCGGTGGCCACAGAAAATGGTGATACGCTGGTTCCCTATCGAACCACCAGGGTACAAAATGGAGGTGGCCGCTTGCTGCCTTCACATCCGTCTTCGCCGCCCCCTGTGAGCCACACGCGATGATCCTCACGGACCCGACTGTTTCAACGCAAGCAAAAGCCCGGATGATTCCATAATGAGTAAACTGAGATTTACGCTTGTTCATGTCATTCTTGCCGGCAATTTATTCCTGGCGGCAGAATGTGCGTACGCACAAACTGCGGATGCGGAATTACGGAGTGTTCGTCAACTTACATTTGGCAGCACATCTTTTCTGAATACTTCCGAGCCATCGTTTTATGCCGGCTTCCTTTATCAGATATCGATCAATAAGACCCGGATCACGACCAATGATTTAGGTGATTCCCTCATCATTCCGCCAAAATGGTATGCCCATAGTCAGATCATGGCAGGATATGCTTTTGACAGCGATAAATAGGGTAGCGGTGGATTCGCCGGAGGGGCGCAACTGGGTTTTATGTATCGCCTCGATGGACCATTCAAACTGAACAGCCTGGGTCTAGTCGGCCAGGCAAACTGGGGGCCGGAGGGCTACGGCCCCGCCCTGCGATTCGAATTTTTTGGTGGTAATGCTGCGCTTTCCATCGGTCGGATGCATTTCGAAGATAAGCGTGTAAGGCCGCACAGTGTCTTTGTTTCCATCGATTGACTCAAGGGAATTTTTAGGGACCTCGGGTTTGTCAAATAACTAATCGACAGCTTACGACTGCAATTCCGGCCTATCAGGCTTGCTTCTTCACAAAAACATAAACCGGCAACGCCGCCATCAGCAGGATGAAACCATAGAAGACCGTCTCCGCTCCCGCCCCAATGATCACCAGCAGTGAGTAGGCAAAGGCGAGAGATGCCGTAAGCCTGGCCTTGGTTCGGGTGGCAGACGGCGCATCGCGGGAGAGAAATAGCAGCGCGGCTATGGATGCGAAGGCCAGCGGTATCAGCGCCGATAATGTTGCAAGCAGAATCATCAGCCTGAAGGTGGCAACCAACCCTTCGGTGTTGTTCATGATGACCAACATGCTGGCCAGGCTGGCGGAGATTAATATTGCAAGCGTTGGCGTGCCGCCCTTGCCCAGTTCCGCAAGCTTCTGCGGAAACAGCTTGTCCAGAGCAACGGCCCGGACTATTTGCCCAACAACCAGTATCTGGACGTTAAGCGTGCCAAGCGTTGCAATGATCGCACCGACAGCGATGAGGGAGGCACCGGCACTGCCGATGACGGCGACAGTGGCCTCCGCGAAAGGTGCTGTCGAATTTAGGAGCACTGACGCCGGCACCAATAAGATCACTCCGGTGTAGGCCAGTAGATAAATACCAAAAACCGTAAACGTCCCCCAAACCAGCACTCTGGGGATGGTTTTCCCCGGATCTTCGATATCATCTGCTGGTACCGTGACGCCTTCGAGACCGGCGAATGCCCACATGACCAGGGTCACACTGGTGGCGATTGCTCCCAGCATGGATCCTCCCGTGGGATTTAGTTCCGGTAAATTGTCGACCGAACCCATGCTAAAACCCAACAGCCCGACGAAGAGCAGAGGTACGATCTTCAGCACTGTCGCCACCACTTGAAATTGGCCCGATGCCCTCATGGAGCGAATATTGAGCAAGGTGAGCGCCCAAATGATAGCGAGTGTCATTAATGTCGTTAACAGGGGATTCCGCGTCAGGGCAGGAATAAAAAAACCCACATAACCCACACAGGCAACGGCAACCGCGGCCATGGCTGACCAGATTGAGATCCAAAATCCCCAACCGATCCAAAAACCGATAAAGTCGCCAAACGCTTCCCGGCAATAGGCGTAGGGACCGCCGATCCTGGGCATCCGACGGGACAGGTCGGCCAACATGAGAGCCAGTAAAATCGCACCGGCCCCCGTGATCAACCAGGCAATGAGCCCCATCAGACCATAAGGTGCCAGCAAGGTTGGTAGCAGGAAAATTCCGGAGCCAATGATACCACCAACGACCAACGACCAGCCTCGCCAAAATCCCAGCGCTCTTTTATTATTGGACACTCATGTTCTCCGAGTTAAACAGGGGGGAATAGTAAGCTAAAACCCTCGGGAGCCCATATTGTGGAATCCGGTGACGATGCACTGCGTCGCAACGGCAGGTATTCTGTAATGAACTTCAAGGCTATAGGATCGAGATACTATCTTATTCACGTCCCTCAAAATACCCTCTAGCAGGCTGTCGAAAAGCTCTCAGTCGAGTGCAAGACCAGGCAAGATCTGAAGTTTACACGGTGTAATGCGCATTTTGAGCCAGATTTTAATGCGGTATTGTGCCAGCTGAGAGTTTTTCAATAGCCTGCTGGGTTACTATTATTCTGGATTAAAAGGAATCTCACGATATGGGAATTGGTTTCAAGCGAGAGAGAAGCCTACGATATTTTCTGCTCTGGAATCCGTGAGGCCTAATACGAGTCCTATGCCCAACACTCTAAAAAAAAATCAAGCTGCTGCCGAGCGCATCGACTCTGCGATCACCAACACGCGCTTTGAAAAATCCATCACCCTGTCCACGATCACGGGCGCGGAACTGATTCAGGAATAGACAGTTAACCCGGCCCCGGGTTTCGATGCAGCCGAACCGGCTGCAGCGATCAGCACTTTATACCGATGTCGTGAGCAGTAACAATACACTGGCCCCCACCAGTGCCATGCCGGCGTATTCTCTGCCTGAAATTCGTTCGCCAAAATACAAATAGGTAATCAGCAGCGTAAGCATAAACTCTGTCTGGCCCAGGGTTTTCACGATGGCTGCATTTTGCAAACTCATGGCAGTAAACCAGCCCACAGATCCAGCCACCGAAGTGAATCCAATAAAAACGGCGGGCAAAATATTCTGGGCTATCAACTTAAACTGGTTCCTTTCTTTGATGGCTATCCAGAGCAAGCAGAAGACGGACTGCAGCGCAAACATGTATATCAATACCGTCGCCGCGCTTAGAAGGAGCAGCAGCTCAAGGCCCAGTGACGCATCTCTTATCCATAGTGAAGCCAGAGCGAAGCCGACTCCTGCGAGATGCCATATTTAATACTCTTGTTGTCTGCAAGATCTTGCAGGGTGATCTTCCAGTTACTCGCGACCAGCACCCCGAGCACGCCAACAGCCACCGCCAGGTAAGCAACGAAACTCAGTGTTGCTGAGAAGAACCAGGCACCTATAATAGCTATCAGGATTGCTTCGGTTTTTGCCAATGCGGTGCCGACGGCAAAGTTTCTCAACGTCAACGCTTTGACCAAAAATACCGTAGCGAATATTTGGGAACTTGCCGCCAGACTTGCGGAACGAAAAAACGACCAGTCGAGATCGATTAACTCAAACTGATAGCTGCCTTTCAAAAACAGAAAGTATACCACCGCAAACGGAAGACCGAATAGAAATCGCACCAGGGTTGTCGCTTGAATCGAGATTGATCCGGCAATCTGCTTCTGTGCCGCCGTGCGTACCGATTGCATCACGACGGCGAACAGAGTAAAGCCTATCCATAATTCCATGGCGCTACTATACGGACATGAAGGCAGGCAGACAATCCAGGAGCTGTTTCCCCGCAACAAGTCCTATCATGAACTGGATTTTGGGATTTTAAACACCGGGGAGACTATCGTCGCCATGCTTTTGCCCCTCAAATAGCTTCCTCTGGAAAGTGATCTGATAGCCAGAATACGTTAAAGTGAAGGCTCTGGCGGAGCTTGACCGCCACCTGTCTAGCGGAGGAATTTTCTTGGGCGTAGTGCCATTGCACAAACCATCGGCCGGTGCCACTCAAACCAACTGGATTCGTTTCCTTACCGCTGCGAGCCTGTTTGACGGGCATGATGCGGCTATCAATATCATGCGCCGCATTCTCCAGGCCAGCGGCGCCGAAGTTATCCATCTCGCCCATAATCGCTCGGTACAGGATATTGTCGAAGCGGCGGTGCAAGAAGATGTTGATGCGATTGCCATCAGCTCTTACCAGGGCGGACATATCGAATATTTCAAATACCTGGTCGACCGACTTCGAGAACTGGATGCTGGCCACATCAAAATATTTGGCGGTGGTGGTGGCGTCATTATTCCCGACGAGATCGATGAATTGCATGCCTACGGGGTCAGCCACATCTATTCTCCTGCCGACGGTCAGAATATTGGCTTACAGGGTATGATCGATGACATGCTGGCAAGGTGCGCAGATGGTACGCAGCGCCCTTCGGCTCCGGACCTGGGAGTTTTGGCACAGGGAGATCGGCTGCTGCTAACCCGTGCCATTACAGCTATCGAAAACGGTGGCTACTCAAGATCCGAACTCAAAAAGCTCGTCAAACTGGCTGAGAAGGCGAGGAAGACGCCAACTCTGGGAATCACTGGAACCGGCGGCTCGGGAAAATCCTCCACCACCGACGAGCTTATTCGTCGTTTTCGTCAAGACAGTAATGACTCGCTCAAGATTGCAGTGCTCGCTATCGACCCGACGCGAAAAAAGACAGGTGGCGCCTTATTGGGTGACCGTATTCGCATGAATGCCATCTCTCATCCCAATATATTCATGCGCTCGATTGCGACACGATCCGCCGTGGTAGAAATCCCTGAAAAATTAGGCGAGATCTTGTGCGCGCTTAAAGTTTCCGGGTTTGACCTGATTATTATCGAGACTCCCGGCATAGGTCAGGGTGATGCCGGAATCGTGCCCTTTGTCGACACCTCCCTGTATGTGATGACGCCGGAGTTCGGCGCCGCCAGTCAACTTGAAAAGATCGACATGCTCGATTATGCCGATGTCTTCGCGATCAACAAATATGACCGCAAGGGCAGCGAAGACGCTATTCGCGACGTAGCCAAACAGGTACAACGAAATCGAGAAGCTTTCTCCCAGCAAGCCCAGGACATGCCGGTATTTGGTACCATCGCCTCAAAATTTAATGACGATGGCATCACCGCGCTGTACCAGGCGGTACTTGGTGAACTGCGGCAGCATGGCTTATCCGGCTTCGAATCACAGCTGCAGAAGTTAGAGTCGAAAGTATCCAGTCATCGCAGCCTGCTTATTCCTGCGCAACGGCAACGCTATCTGGCGGAGATCGCCGAAGTTGTGAGGGATTATCACGATCAGACCAGGATTCAATCCAAGATCGCTCGTGAAAGACAGCAGCTAATGGCCAGCAAGGCGATGCTGGATGCAAACTCCCTGGATAGCCACAATCTGGATGCTCTGATCGAGAACAAAGATGAGGCTCTGGATGGTCGCGCGAAGAAATTGCTGGAAGCTTGGCCACAGCTGGTACAGGACTATTCGGCTGACGAGTATGTGGTCAAGATCCGGGGCCGTGAGCTTCGCACAGATCTCACTCGCACCTCGTTGGCGGGCACAAAAATACGCCGGGTATCACTGCCCCAATTCGAAGACCATGGCGAATTGCTGAAGTGGCTATTACTGGAAAATGTGCCAGGGAAATTCCCCTTCACCGCGGGCGTGTTTCAATTCAAGCGCGATTCTGAAGACCCCACCCGCATGTTCGCAGGCGAAGGGGATGCCTTCCGTACCAATCGCCGCTTCAAGCAACTATCCGAGCATTCCGCTGCCAAGCGCCTCTCCACCGCCTTCGACTCCGTGACACTCTATGGCTTCGACCCCGCCCTACAGCCCGATATCTACGGCAAGGTAGGTAACTCCGGGGTTTCAATCGCCACCCTCGATGACATGAAGGCGCTTTATGATGGCTTCGACCTCTGTGATCCTGCCACTTCGGTGTCCATGACAATCAACGGACCGGCGCCAACCATCCTCGCCATGTATCTGAACGCCGCCATCGATCAGCGCCTCGCCAGCTTCCGGCACGAACACTCCCGGGAAGCAACTGCAGCCGAGCAGGAAGAGATTCGAATTTACACCCTGGAAAATGTTCGCGGCACGGTGCAGGCAGATATATTGAAGGAAGATCAGGGGCAGAATACCTGCATCTTCTCCACCGAATTCAGCCTCAAGCTGATGGGAGATATACAGGAATATTTCATTGCGCATCGGGTGCGTAATTTTTATTCGGTGTCCATCTCCGGCTATCACATCGCCGAGGCGGGAGCCAACCCCATCTCACAGTTGGCTTTTACGCTGTCCAATGGCTTCACCTTCGTCGAAGCCTACCTCGCCCGAGGCATGCGGGTTGACGACTTCGCTCGCAATCTCTCGTTTTTCTTCTCCAATGGCATGGATCCCGAATACACCGTAATGGGCAGGGTAGCCCGCCGCATCTGGGCCACTGCCATGCGTTTTCGCTACGGTGCCAATGAGCGCAGCCAGAAGCTGAAGTATCACATTCAAACCTCAGGCCGATCCCTGCACGCCCAGGAGATGTCGTTCAATGACATTCGTACCACCCTGCAGGCGCTGATCGCGGTCTATGACAACTGCAACAGTTTGCACACCAATGCCTACGATGAGGCGGTCACCACGCCCACCGAGGAATCGGTGCGGCGAGCCATCGCAATTCAGCTGATCATCAACAAGGAGTGGGGGCTGGCGCTGAATGAGAATCCTAACCAGGGCTCATTCATCATCGAAGAACTGACCGACCTGGTAGAGGAGGCGGTGTTGCGGGAATTTGAGAACATTTCCGCTCGCGGTGGCGTTCTAGGGGCGATGGAAACCGGCTATCAACGGGGCAAAATTCAGGATGAGTCCATGCTCTATGAACATCGAAAACACGACGGCAGCCTGCCCCTGATTGGCGTCAACACGTTTCTCAATCCGGAGCCGGCAGCCGCATTCGATATGGAGCTGGCGCGTTCCACCGAGACAGAGAAGCAGAGTCAGATAAGCCGGCTCGGCGATTTTCAGTCACGCCACAGCGAGCAGTCGGCTGACGCCCTGCGACGGCTGCGCACGGCTGCGATTAACGATGAGAATGTATTCGCTGAATTGATGCAGGCAGTGCGCTATTGCTCACTGGGTCAGATCACCGACACATTTTTTGAGGTAGGCGGACAGTATCGCCGCAATATGTAAATCTGCAAGCGGCAAACTACTCGCTTACATTAACCGTAATATAACCATCGTGATAAAGTCCCCCATCGTCTGCCCGACCCCATAACACATAAGTGCCGGGCTGGTCGAAGGTGACATCGACAGTGTAGTTGCCGTCTTCGGGTACTGCCGGAGGCGTCCACAGCGCTCCCCATGGCGAATTAGCAGAGGTGCGGGTATCTTCCCATGGCTTGGGCTGTGGCGGGTCAAAGCTAACACTACCCGCGCCACGATACACATTCCAGGACAGGAACAAACCATTAACCTTGCCTACTGTCACCCGTATCGGTGGCGTCAGCAGGAGACGATCTCGAATGGAGTCTTCGGTAATAAATGCGGCGGCCAGCGGGCCACCAACGAATTCCGCAAAGCGCCGGGCTTCGACGACGCGATCTGTCGGCTTCGGTAGGCCATCATCGGCAACATTTGTCTGCAGCGTGAGCGGCTCGCCAACCCGTGCTGTGCGAATCTCATCACCGAGCACGGTAACTACCGGTGGTACATTTAACCGGGACTCAGGACTGCTGGTACCCGCTCCCAGGGAACCCGTCTCGGAGGCGATCACCATGTTATCGACCAGGTAGTCCGCCTTTAGGGTCGCGTAGGCTTTCCGTTCTACGCCGTTTACATTCAGCGTCCACACCAGTTCACGCTCACCCCAGTCCGATGGCACCGTCACTTCGAAGGTGAACCGATTGCGTCTGGGCAGGAAATGGGTGGGTTGGCCGCGATCGGCATCACCGGGGCTAAAAAAATTCATCTCGCCGACGGCCATGTCTGGCTCCTCTTCCCAGTTCTCGTTCATATAGCCGAACATGAGATTGAAACTGCCATCGTCGTTCGGTCGCCAGCCCTCGAATGCTGGCTCTACATGGCGGCCTTTGTTATAAGTATCGGCGAAAACACCGTGTGAAAAAATTGCCGTCGCCGCAGCGAGTGCAATCACCTTCATCGCCGCGCTGGTTCTTCTATTCACTAAACTGTGCATAAAAATTGGTCTCCCGTAATGCAACTAAATTACTCTACTCTTCTGCAGAGTCTTCCTTATGATTTATATCTGGTGCCACGATCGGTGCCAGACACAGCGGGCATCCTATAACATGGTCGTTGGGCCCCAGATTCAGAACGCTGCGCCGCTGCGCCATTTCCGCCATGAACTGATCGTCTGTTAGTTTCACTCGCATGCCCAAGTCGATAAACATATTGGTAACCGAGCGATTACCAGAACCCTGCCAATTTCTTGGGTCGGGAACATTGGGGTTGGTTTCCGTGTTATTCATGTAGCCAACGATGTGTAGAATAGTGCCCTTTGGCAACAGCGGTGCGGCATGATCTGCATAAGCGTATCCCCTCACCCAGTTATGGTCATAGCCAACACAGGATAAGGTTTCCACCGAATAGCCCCAGATCGCTTCCAGGCACATACGCTCACCCGGTGCATGCAGGTGGGGCTCGAAGGTAATAATCTTGGTGTGTTCCTTCAGCACGCTATAGGCATGCAACTCCTGATCCCTCTGATTGCCTGCGATACTGATATCGACACCATTGCCCAACCCAACCCTGGTGCGCTCATATTTGGGTTCGTAGCCTAGGGGATGAAATCGAAAGCCAATTTCCAGGTGGCCCGTCGTATCTTTACCATTGGAATGTATGTGCACTGAGTCGGAGACGACAAAGGAGTTCGCTCGCAGCAAACGACCGGCATCGGGGTCGAAGATATCCGCGTTACGCCCCACCTCATGTACCGGCCAACCGGTATTGGTGTCCGGGATTCGCTCGCCGTTCTCATCGAGTTCTGAAGTTCCCCAAATCATGTGATGAAAAATGTAGCGGCCGCCAACGGTTTCCCTGCCGGTTCCGGCCTGAAAATCCACATCGTTGACTTCTACAATCTCGACAGATTTAACATAGCGATCTTCCGTGAGCCCGGTTGGCACCCGATCGATTTCGCCCCACCAGTCTGGCGTACCCGCAAGTTTGGTAACGGAGTTGGTCGACACGATCAAATCTGGCAGACCCGCGGTCCACTTGATGCTGTCATCGAAAACCAGTGCCCCGGGCGCATCACTCAGCTCACCCTTCGGGGTACCGCTACGCGCCCAGAGGGATATAGTTGCAAGTTCTTCGTCGCTAAGAGAAGGATCGAATTTGTAATCCTGTATGCCAATGTCTTTTTCCATATACCAGGGTGGCATGGCACCGGCACGGTCTCTCAAGGCCGTCTTGTACTCGATGAGACCCGCAAATGGCGCGACCTGGTCATAGGTCACCAATGGCATCGGCGCCACACCGCCCTCTCGGTGGCAGTTCTGGCAGCTACGCTGCAAAATTGGCTCGATGTCCTTATGAAAAGTGATTTCACTGGATTGTGCGGACGCGATCACGGGCAGAGCCAGAGAGAAGCACAAAGCTGCGAATTTCAGGGTACAAGATACGGTGGAATCGTTAATCTTTAACATGAATACACTCTCCTCAATGAGGCCCCGATGGAATCGAATGATGCATTTATACTTGCCGTTCGTTGTATCTATCGTACTCTAATTCATGGCAGCGGATGTACAGATTATCTGCTTACGCCGTGATTCTGGAGCTAATTCTAACTGATATTCAGCCGCATCCCCATTAGATTGCTATAGATAGGCCTATCCCTTTGATATTTATATATAAACCGTTTAATAACTGTGGCTGCGCCAGACTTCGGCGGTGACTGCAGGATGGCACTGGCGACCGCCATTGCTCTGGAGTCGAGGTCAAAAAACCCGAGCAAACTACTCGGGTTTTCTGCACTGCGACCGGATCAACGATCTCACTCGGCGAAGGCGGCTTTTTCCTCGTCGGTAATTTCCTTGATACTCAGCTTGATACGACCCCTGGCATCCAGATCGGTGACTTTTACCAGCACGTCCTCACCCTCTTTCAGAAAATCCGTCACGTTCTCTACTCGCTGCTGGGCAATCTGTGAGATGTGAACCAAACCGTCCTTGCCGGGAATGATGGTGACGAAGGCACCGAAGTCCACAATACGAGCAATCTTGCCCATGTAGAGCTTGCCGATCTCGGCTTCCGCCGTAATCTCATTAACCATCGCTACCGCCGCATCCCTGGACTCGGCGTCTTCGCCATAGATACGAATACTGCCGTCGTCGTCGATATCTACCGATGCACCCGTCTTTTCAGTGATGCCGCGAATCACGGAACCGCCTTTGCCGATAACATCGCGAATCTTGTCCGGATCGATTTTCAGCATGGCCATTGCCGGCGCATTATCGGACACCGATTCCCTGGCAACCGCGATGACCTTATTCATCTCATCGAGGATGTGCAGTATGGCAGCATGGGCCTGCTCCAGGGCCAGCTCCATAATCTCTTCGGTAATGCCCTGAATCTTGATATCCATTTGCAGGGCAGTAATACCTTTCGCTGTGCCTGCCACCTTGAAATCCATATCACCGAGGTGGTCTTCATCACCGAGGATGTCGGTCAGAATCGCGAAGCGGTCCCCTTCCTTGATCAGGCCCATGGCGATGCCAGCAACCGGCGCTTTCACCGGCACTCCGGCGTCCATCATCGCCAAGCTACTGCCGCAGACACTGGCCATGGAGCTGGAACCGTTGGATTCGGTGATTTCTGACACTACTCGAATGGCATAAGGAAAATCTTCTTCTGCGGGCATGACAGCTGCCACACCACGACGGGCCAATCGACCATGACCAATTTCTCGTCGCTTCGGTCCACTCATGAAACCGGTTTCGCCAACCGAGTAGGGAGGGAAATTGTAATGCAACATGAAAGGATCTTTCCTGGATCCTTTGAGATCTTCGATAATTTGTGAATCACGCAGCGCTCCCAATGTCGTGACGACCAGAGCTTGAGTCTCGCCGCGGGTGAATAAAGCCGAGCCGTGTGCCTTCGGCAGCACGCCGACTTCTACTTCGATCGCACGAACCGTTTTGGTATCGCGGCCGTCTATTCGAGGCGCTCCATCGAGAATACGATTACGCACGGTGGATTTCTCCAGCTTGGCGAATACATCTTTCACCTCACCTTCGCTGACACCGGCTTCTTCGTCGGCCAACTGCTCAACCGCCTGTGCCTGAAGTTCACCGATAGCGTCGTAACGCTTCATCTTTTCCGAGATCTGATAGGCTTCGGTAAGCCCGGCTGCAACTTTTTCGGCGACCGCTGAATTCAACTCGGCGTTTTCGGCGGCCGGCTCCCAATCCCAGGCTGGTTTGCCAGCTTCGGCCTTCAGTTCTTCAATCGCGCTAATCGCGACCTGCATTTCCTGGTGGGCGAAAAGAACCGCGCCCAGCATCTGGTCTTCGCTGAGCTGCTTGGCTTCAGACTCGACCATTAATACGGCTGACTTAGTACCGGCAACGACCATGTCCAGTAACGACGATTCCAAGGCGGTGTTGCTCGGATTCAGTATATAACCCTGCTCCGCATCGTATCCGACTCGCGCCGCGGCGATGGGCCCAGCGAAGGGAATACCGGAGATGGCGAGCGCCGCAGACGCACCCAACAAGCCAGCAATATCTGCGTCTTCATCTTTGTCTGCAGAGACGACAGTACAAATTACTTGTATCTCGTTCATGAAGCCTTTGGGAAAAAGGGGTCGAATAGGTCGGTCTATCAATCGGGAAGTTAGGGTTTCCTTTTCTGTAGGACGTCCTTCACGTTTGAAGAAGCCACCGGGGATTTTCCCTACGGCGTAAGTTTTTTCCTGGTAGTTCACGGTCAATGGGAAAAAAGCAGCATTTGGATTCGCTTGTTTTCTGCCGACAACGGTTGCCAATACCTTGGTGGCGCCCATTGTTACTACCACTGCGCCTGTCGCTTGTCGTGCCATCTTTCCAGTTTCGAGCGTGACTTCCTGGCCACCAAATTGAAACGTCTTAGTTACGGGGTTAAACATAATAGTTTCCTAATGATTTGTGTTACGCGGCGCCAACTCATCGGGCACCACGAAATGTATCCTTGATTGATTTTTATCGACGTAGACCAAGCGCCTTGATTAAAGCGGCATAGCGTTCAACGCTTTTGCGTTTCAGATAGTCGAGTAATTTTCTTCTGCTATTCACCATGCGAATAAGACCGCGTCGTGAATGGTGGTCGTGAATATGCTCTTTGAAGTGAGCCTGCAATTCATTAATGTTGGCTGTTAGTAAGGCCACCTGTACCTCGGGGGATCCAGTGTCGGCATCGCCGGTCGCGTATTCCTTAATGATTGTTTCTTTCTGTTGGGCTGATAAAGCCATTTCATTCCTCCATAATATGCACTTAGACTAAGTCGTTTCCGGCTATTCCCACTGGTTTTATTTAAACCAGATGTTCAAGTCGAACGACACCAACGTCCCTTTAAAATCAGAATAACCACGCATATTGATAGTTACCTGAACCTTTCCATTAACATACTTTTCTGAGCCATATTCGATCATCCAGTAGCGGCCAGGGATACTCTCTCCTGCCTCCATCGGCTAATTGACAATCAAACGCTTCGGAGCAACTTTGCCATCCTCATCGATACTGCCGATGCCAATAAATTGCCCTTCTTCATACAGCCTTACCAAGCCTTCTGCTGGTAAGTGTCTTACCAGTACTGGCTGCCCCTGCCGCAGGCAACTTGCCGTAAGGCTGGGTAGTATGACTTCGGGCAAATCACTGATTGCCCTATCCATCGGCACCAGAATCTCATCGATGCCTTGCATCCCGAGGGTGTCTTTTTCCTGCATCAGAAATTTTATGCTGACACAGTCTTCTTCTGTGAATGCGCCGGCCTGAGTCCTGTGCAGGCCGATGATATGCGCACCGCAAGCCAATGCCTGGCCCAGATCATCTGCTATGGTGCGAATATAAGTTCCTTTACTACAGGCTATCTCAAGTTCAATTTCGTCTGCAGCAAACTCCGTCAATTCAATACTGTAGACGGTTATCTTACGAGGTTCTCTCGCAACCGTCTGTCCCTTACGTGCCAGCTTATACAGAGGCACTCCATCGACCTTGAGGGCCGAGTACATCGGGGGTGTCTGTTCGATTTCCCCTCTGAAGCTCTGCAGTGCTTTTTCTACATCCGCGGCTTTGACAGCAAAGTTTTCACAGCGCTCAATGATGACGCCTTCGCTATCGGCACTATCCGTCCGGATTCCCAATTTAATGCGTGCACGGTACTTCTTATCAGACTCTAGCAAAAACTGGGAAACCTTCGTCGCCTCGCCCAGACATATGGGTAGCACGCCAGTCGCCAGTGGATCCAGAGATCCTGTATGGCCGGCCTTATTGGCTCCATAAATTCTTTTTACTTCCTGTAGTGCTGCATTGGAACTAAGCCCCTTGGCTTTGTCCAACACCACTATCCCACTAACATTTCGGCCCTTTCTGCGACGAACTCTACTCAAAAAATAGCCTCGATTTGCTCTGGGGATCCCTTGATCAAGTATTCAAAAATAGATCGGTCAAGAATGCAAATCCCGATCGGCCGCTAAGGCATGGTCTATCAATTCAGAAAGATGACGCCCTCTTTCTACACTGCCGTCATAGTAAAATCGAAGTTTTGGTACTGAACGCAGTGTTAATCTCTTAGCCAGCAAGGATCTCAGATAGCCGGTGGCCCCATTTAATGCCTTGAGATTCTCATCAATCTCCAACTTGTCCAACTGTCCGGGAGTAGAAAGCGTCGAGCTATTTACTGCGCCGCTATCGGACAGGGAATTCAGCACCGTGACATAGATCTTGGCATAAGATAGATCCCTGCTGACTTCGACTGCCGTCACCGAGACCATGCCTATGCGAGGATCATTCACCTCCAATTGGATCAATGCAGCGATTTCTCGCTGAATCTGATCGGCTACCCGTTGTGCTCTGGCGGACATTACTGACATGATTCACACTTGGCATGGAGTCATATTCAAAGACTTCGCGCCACTTGCGTAGTTTCATAAACTTCGATCTTGTCACCAACCTTTACGTCGTTGTAGTTACGCACGCCGATACCGCATTCCATGCCGTTACGAACTTCACTTGCATCATCCTTAAACCTGCGTAAGGATTCCAGTTCCCCTTCGTAGATAACCACGTCGTCGCGTAATACGCGAATGGGTTTACTTCGATACACCGTGCCCTCTATAACCATGCTGCCTGCAATCTGACCAAATTTTGGCGAATTAAATACGTCTCTCACTTCGGCGACACCCACAATTTCCTCGCGTATTTCCGGAGACAACATGCCTCCCATAATGGCAGTGGCATCGTCGATCACATCATAGATGACGTTGTAATATCGTAACTGCAGGCCTTCGTTCTCAACTATATCCCGCGCAGACCTGTCTGCCCGTACATTAAAACCAATAATCATAGCCTTGGAGGTTGCTGCCAGATGGGCATCAGTTTCCGAGATTCCGCCGACCCCGGAGCCTACAACATTTACCCGAACTTCTTCGGTGTTGAGCTTCTGCAGGGAACCGGCAATGGCTTCAAGTGAACCACGCACGTCGGTCTTGATGATGACGTTGAAGACCTTCACCTCTTCCTTGCCGAGACCCGCGAACATGGTTTCGATCATATCCGCCTGCTGTCTCGCCTGCAGACTGGCTTTATTGCGGGTGCGTCGCAGCTCTGCAACTTCCTTCGCTTTCTTTTCGTCAGCGACTACCAGGAAATCATCACCCGCTTCCGGCACGCCATTGAGCCCTAAAATTTCTACGGGCATGGAAGGTCCAGCAGACTCGACTGTGTTGCCTTCCTCGTCCAGCAGTGCACGCACCTTGCCGTACTCGTGGCCTGCCAACACAATATCGCCACTGCGCAAGGTACCATTCTGTACCAATACAGAGGCCACCGGACCACGCCCCTTATCGAGTCGGGATTCGATGACGACACCGTGACCGGGCACGTCGATGTATGCCTTCAACTCCAGCAATTCGGCTTGCAATAATACGGCTTCCAGTAATTGATCAACACCTTTGCCGGTGAGCGCAGATACCTCGACGAACTGGGTATCTCCGCCCCAATCATCGGGAATTACTTCCATGGCCGACAATTCGTTTTTAACCCGTTCCGGATCGATACCCTCTTTGTCAATTTTGTTGATCGCCACAACTAGAGGCACTCCAGCCGCCTTGGCGTGCTGTACCGCCTCCTCGGTCTGAGGCTTGACGCCGTCGTCTGCTGCAACAACCAGTACGATGACATCGGTAGATTTGGCTCCCCGCGAACGCATGGCTGTGAATGCGGCATGACCTGGCGTGTCGAGGAAACTGATCATGCCCTGTTCGGTTTGCACGTGGTAGGCACCAATATGCTGAGTGATTCCACCCGCTTCATGGGATGCTACATTTGTTTTCCTGATGTAGTCGAGAAGCGATGTCTTGCCGTGGTCAACATGTCCCATGACGGTGACAACCGGGGCTCTGACCACTTCTTCGTCTCCGGTCTCCGCAGCGAGAGAATCGGCGAGTTGTTCTTCGACTACATCTTCAGAGACGAATTTGACTTGGTGCCCCATCTCTTCAATCAACAGGCTGGAGGTATCATGATCCAGGACCTGATTAATGGTAGCCATGACTCCCATATTGAACAAAATCTTGACGATTTCGGCGGACTTTACCGACATCTTCTGCGCCAGATCGGAAACACTATTGGTCTCGGCAATCGTTATTTCACGCGCTATGAATTCTGTAGGCTTCTCGAAGGCATGCTGTTGGGCGGCGATTCTAGCCTTGCCGCGACGACCACTGACGCGTCTTCCACGTCCACCAATTTCATCGAAGTCATCGCCCTCCAGCACAAAGTCATCATTTACATGAATAGTCTTGGCCTGGCGCTTGGGGGCTTGTGCCTTGGCCTTGTTTCTGAGGTGCGTCTTCTTCTCTCCGACGTCGTCGGTCTTTGCCTGGGTCTTGCGTTTTGCTCCAGGTTTGGTGGCACGTCCTTCCTCCGGTGGAGGAACTTCCTGGGCCAGAGTCGCTTCGGGTTGGGCCTCGCCTGCCGCCTTAGCTTCTACTGTCGTAGCATCGGCCTTGGCCTGATCAGCCCCATCTTGGGCTGGTGCTGACACATCTGTTTCAGCATCACCCTTGGCAGTGACCAGATTTTCCAATTCCTCTTCGACTTCCGGGGTGTCATCGACGATAGTGCTACGCTTCACATAGGTGCGTTTCTTACGCACTTCTACATTAACTGTTTTACCGCGACCATGAGTCGACGCCGATTTCAGAGTTGCAATAGTTTTACGTTTTAGCGTGATTTTCTTGGGCGCACCATCGGTGGCGTCTTTATCGCCATGACTTCGGCGCAGGAAAAGAAGCAAGGTATTCTTGTCGTCGTTTGAAATCGTGTCTTTGGCTTTGGAATGAGGCAGGCCTGCCTCTTTAACTTGAGACAGCAACTTGTCCACCGATACTCCAACCACTCCGGCGAGTTCACTTATTGTTGCATCTGCCATTCAACCTACTCCCATTTGCCTTCTTACTAGCGGGCAACAGTTCTTGCCCGAAACTATCTGCTTGAATCTGTGATCAAACATCATTATTCAAACCACGGAGCTCGAGCCGTCATGATTAACTTCCCCGCCCGCTCTTCATCCATGCCCTCTATCTCCATTAATTCATCGACCGCCAGCTCGGCTAATCCTTCCATATCGAGGATATCTTTCTTGGAAAGATCTAATGCCAGCTTGCCGTCCATGCCTTCCATATTCAGCAAATCGTCAGCAATGTTTGCCGATGACAAGTCCTCCTCTGAGGCAATCGCCTGAATCAACAGTGCATCCTTAGCGCGATTCCTGAGTTCGTCTACAATTTCTTCGTCAAAGCCATCAATCGCCAGCAACTCATCAAGCGGGACATAGGCTATTTCTTCCAAGGAAGTAAAGCCTTCCTGAACCAATACCTCAGATACATCTTCGTCCACGCCGAGTTTCTCCATGAAAACCTCGATAAAGCTGTTCGCTTCCTGCTGTTGTTTTTCTGCAGCTTCTTCTTCACTCATTACATTGATGGTCCAACCGGTGAGTTCGCTGGACAAACGCACGTTTTGCCCATTCCTGCCAATTGCCTGGGCCAGGTTGTCTTCTTCCACCGCAATGTCCATGGTGTGACTGTCTTCATCTACGATGATGGACGCAACTTCTGCCGGCGACATCGAATTTATTACCAGTTGCGCTGGATTGTCATCCCACAAAATGATATCGATGCGCTCGTTCGCCAATTCGTTCGAAACCACTTGCACTCGAGAGCCTCGCATACCGACACAGGCACCTACGGGATCGATGCGGCCATCATTTGTCTTAACCACGATCTTGGCTCGGGAGCCCGGGTCACGCGCCGCCGCCTTGATCTCGATGATCTCTTCTGCAATCTCGGGCACCTCGATCTTGAACAACTCCATCAACATATCAGGCGATGTCCTGCTAAGAAATAATTGTGGTCCGCGCTGCTCGAACCGAACATCTGTTAGTAATGCCCGCAGACGATCACCGACACGAAAGGTTTCACGGGGAATCATCTGATCGCGAGGTAACAACGCTTCGGCGTTGCCCCCCAGATCAACGATAATGTTATCGCGAGTTACTTTTTTAACCGTGCCAGCGACCAGGTCACCGATTCTGTCCTGGTATTCGCCAATTACAATTTCCCGCTCGGCTTCCCGTACTTTCTGAACTATTACCTGCTTCGCGGTTTGCGCGGCGATGCGACCAAATTCGACGTTCTCGATTTTCTCTTCCCAGGTATCTCCAATGGCGAGTGATTTGTCTTTCTCAACCGCCTGCTCCAGCGTAAACTGTGAACCCTCTTCCAGATACTCTTCCTCTTCGACGACAGTCCAGACCCTGAAGGTTTCATACTCGCCGGTGTCTCGATCGACTGCTACGCGGCAGTCAATCTCGTCTCGATCGTTTAGCTTTTTGGTCGCAGTGGCGAGCGCCGATTCAATCGCTTCGAAAATCACACTGCGTGATACGCCCTTTTCATTCGAGACCGCATCAGCAACCATTAATATGTCACTGCTCATCATAATCGTGTCACCATAATAAAATTCGCGCCCGATATCATCTGTAGTACATGGAGTAAAAACTAATCTTTGTAAACAATACTCGCCTTCTCGATATCCGCATGTCGCAATTCGTAGTCGCTGCCATCCACCTGCAGGCAAATGCTGTCTTCATCAACTCTAGCGATACTTCCCTTAAACTTTCGCCTGCCCCGAACCGCGCTGTGCAGTCGCAAACTCACTTCGCTTCCAACAAACTGCTCAAACTGTCTGGCCGTAAATAGTGGCCTGTCCAATCCCGGAGAAGACACTTCGAGTGTGTATTCACTGGTAATTGGATCTTCCACGTCCAACACCGCACCAACTTGCCGACTCACGTTCGCACAATCTTCGATCGTGATCCCTTGATCCCGTTCGATATAAATCCTCAACAGAGAATATCTTCCCTGCTGAATATGCTCGACTCCCCACAATTCAAGCCCCAGGGCTTCGACTGTCGGTTCGATCATTTCTGTTAACAACGTGACGCTACTCTTCACTGTACTCAACGTGCGGCACCTGCTTCTGCCCGTGTGTTTCCAGTGCCCCAGACGAATCCTGTAGATACAAAAAATGGGCCAAAGGCCCACTCTCAGATCCTTTGTGACCAACTCAAGCTGAGCGAGCACAAAGATTAATATTTAACAGTCTAAGGCCTCAATATCACTCTTTCCAGCTTTAACAAAATTCGGTAGCGAGGCAGGATTTGAACCTACGACCTTCCCGGCTACGCCGCCCTGGTAGAGAATCGAGCCCGACTCGGGCTGGACTAGCTACCTGCACAAACTCAAAATTGGTAGCGGGGGCAGGATTTGAACCTACGACCTTCGGGTTATGAGCCCGACGAGCTGCCAGACTGCTCCACCCCGCAACAAATCAAAAATTCTGGCTGGCTCCGATTCTTCTAAATCCCGGCGCCCTTGTCGAATCCAGCCCCATAAGGACTAAATCTGACATTTTGTGCTAATTCGTAATCCCTTGTTTTATAAGACAAATTACAGAGCCTATTGGCTATGATTACAATCTCACAAGGGACGCGAATTATAAAGACCAGACAGGGCCAAGGTCAAGGAAATACGGGGGTTTCACAGGATTTCTTGCAATACCACGAAATCCTGTGATTCGGGGGTAATTTGAGCAGTTTCGGTCGAAACTCAATTTGGTGCCGAAGGCCGGACTCCAACGTCCTTATTAATCAATAGGTTATGGA